>JBGAJT010000007.1:0-24849 GCA_044224785.1 Candidatus Nanopelagicales bacterium
TCATCGTGATCGCCAACCTCATCGTGGACATCGTCTACGCCTTCCTCGACCCGCGGGTGCGCTACGAATGACGGCACTGCTCGACGTCCGCGACCTGCGCGTCGCCTTCGACACCGACGACGGGCCGTTCGCGCTCGTCATGGTCGGCGCCCCCAACGTCGGTCGCATCACCAGCTCCGTCGGCGTCGGCGACCGCGTCGAAGCTCGTGCCGCGCATCTCCGTCGGCGTCTACCGCCAGCACTGGCACCTGCCGCCGGGCTGGAAGGTCGCGCGCAACAGCAACGACCGGATCACCGCGGTGACGCCGACCGAGAAGATCAGCCTCATCCGCGTCCCGGTCACGGGTACGCCGTCGCGGCGCACGACCGCCCTCGGCGCGAGCTACCTGGCCACCGGGGTCGGCGCCTACCGTGCCAACGTCGACGCGCAGTTCGTCAGCACCGGCTGGTCGACGCGGATGCTCACGGTCGTCGTGCCGAGCTCGGTGTCCGTCGTCGTGACCGCGGTGCGGACGGTCGCCTCCGACGGCACGACGTCGGTGCTCCGCGTCACCGTCGGCGAGCGAACCGTCTGGATCGTGCTCGACACCGCGTTCCGCCCGGTGTCCGCGTCGCTCACCGCTCCCTGACCCCACACCCCGAGCGCGTCCCCGGCGCTCCGCGCTGCGGCGCCGGGAGCCGCGTGCCCGGCAGGTAGGCTCGGCCCGACGCGTCGGCACCCGCCACGCCCCGGACGAGAGGCCGCCCCCGGTGGAGCCTGACCCCACCCCTCGCCGTCCTCGCATCGTCCTCATCGTCGACAACCACGTCACGGTCGACTCGCGCGTGCAGAAGACCGCCCGGGCCGCGGCGGAGGCGGGCTACGACGCCCGCATCATCGGACGCTCCACGAACGGCGAGCGCTACGACACGCTCGTCGGCGGCGTCCCGACCACGCTGCTCGGCGCGCCGCGCCACCTCGCCGCGCACCAGATCCGCGAACCCCACAAGGGCCGCCGCCCCTTCGCCTACCGCTCGCGCGAGGAGGCCCTCGACCGCAGCCGCAAGCTGCAGAGCACCCGCAGCGGCCAGCTCGCCGAGATCCTCGAGCTCAAGGCCGACGCAAGCGTCCCCGCCCGCGCGCGCTCGTTCTGGAAGCGCGGCAAGGTCTCACTCCGGCAGCGGCTGCACTCGCGGCGGTACCGCGCGTTCCAGGCCAACGCCGACGACGCCGCGAACAACCGGGGCTGGTTCCGCGGGCCGCGCACCTGGGTCGGGCTGCGCGTCATGCCGGGCCGCACCTGGCGTCGCGTCGGCGCCGAGCTGCTCGACTACGACCTCTCGTTCGGCAACGAGCTCACCGAGCTCGCGCCCGACCTGATCCACGCACACGACTACCCGATGCTCGTCGCGGCCACCAACGCCAAGGCGCGCGCCGCGCAGGCCGGCCGGTCGCTCGCGGTCGTCCACGACGTGCACGAGTGGATCCTCGGCGTCTCCCGCCGCGACCCCCACTGGCGCCACGCCATGCACCTCGCCGAGGTCGAGCTGATCCCGCGTGCCGACGCCGTGATCACCGTGTCGGACTGGCTCGCCGACTCAGTGCAGCGCGACTGCCGGCTCGCCGAGCGGCCGATCATCATCACCAACTCCCCCGAGCTGCCGTCGCCCACCACCGCGCGCCTCGCACCCTCGGTCCGCGACCGGTGCGGTCTGGCCGAGGGCGTGCCGCTCATGGTCTACAGCGGTGCGCTCGCGGCGGCCCGCGGCGTCGGCACGGTGGTCGACGCCCTGCCGCTGCTGCCCGACGTCCACCTCGCCGTCGTCACCGGCAAGGGCAAGAACCTGCACTACGACGAGCTGCTCGAGATGGCCGAGGCCGCCGGTACCGCGGACCGGGTCCACCGCGTCGACTACGTGCCGCAGGAGCTCGTCGTCCCGCACCTGGCGAGCGCCGACATCGGCCTCATCCCGATCACCCACGCGCTCAACCACGAGATCTCGCTCATCACGAAGTACCGCGAGTACATGCACGCGCGGCTGCCGATCGTCGTGAGCGACGTGCGCACGATGGCCGAGTTCACCCGCGAGCACGGCACCGGGGAGGTGTTCGTCGAGGGCGACCCCGCCGACCTCGCCCGCGCCGTGCGCGCCGTCCTCGCCGACCCCGAGCGCTACCGCAGCGCCTACACCGACGACCTGCTCGCCGAGCACTCGTGGCCGGTCCAGGCCGCGCGCCTCGTCGACGTCTACGCCGGTCTCGTCGGCCAGGCTCCCCCGGTGGAGCCGCCGGTCCCGACGCCACCGTTCCTGCTGCCGCCGGCGACCGCGCCGGTCCGTCTTGTGATCGGCCCGACGAACATGGCGGGCCAGGGGCACGCCTGGGCCCGCGCCGTCGAGGTGAATCTCGACGGCGTCGACGCCTGCACCACCACGCGGATGCGCCCCGGCGTGCTGCAGTTCCCGACCGACCTGCGCATCGGCGAGACCGAGCGCATCGATCCGGTGTGGATCGAGCGCCTCGACGTCGAGGTCGACGCCACGCGCACCCACGCGCTGCTCGAGAACGCGCTGCCCGTCGACGCCTCGAGCTCCAAGCCGATCGTGGCCGCGCACCGCATCGAGCGGATGCAGGCAGCGGGGCTCGCTCTCGCCTTCGCCTTCCACGGCTCCGAGGTCCGCGACCCGCGGATCCACGCCGAGCTCTACCCCTGGTCGAACTTCCGCGACGCCGACCCGGAGTGGCGCGCCGCTCTCGAGCACCGCGTCGACGAGGTCCGCGCCGTCCGCGAGGCGTTCGACCTGCCCTCGTTCGTGTCCACGCCCGACCAGCTCACCTACGTGCCCGGCGCGACGTGGCTGCCGACCGTGGTCGACGCGCCCCGCTACGCCTCGACCGCGCCGGTGCTGCTCGACGCCGTGCCGGTGGTGCTGCACGCGCCGAGCCGCGCCGCGACCAAGGGCTCGGCGGCGATCGACGCGGTCCTGCAGCGCCTCGAGGACCAGGGGCTCGTCGTCTACCGCCGGCTCACCGGCGTGCGTCCCGAGCGGATGCCGCGCGAGATCGGCCGCGTCGACGTCGTGGTCGAGCAGGTCGGTCTCGGGCTCTACGGCGTCCTCGCGACCGAGGCGCTCGCGGCCGGCCGCCTCGTCGTCGGGCAGGTCGGCGACGTCGTGCGCGACCACGTCCGCAGCAGCACCGGGCTCGACGTCCCCATCCTGGAGGCGGGCGCCGACGCGCTCGAGGAGGTCCTCCGCGGCGTCCTCGCCGACCGCGAGGCGGCGCGGGCCGTGGCGGCGCAGGGCCCGGGCTACGTGCGCGACGTGCACGACGGACGCCGGTCCGCCGCCGTCCTCGCCCCGTGGCTCGGGGTCGCGACGCCGTAGCGGGCCCGTAGTCTCCGGTCGTGGCCATCCTCATCGACCCCCCGAAGTGGTGGCACCGCGAGCGGTGGTGGGGCCACATGGTGAGCGACACGTCCTACGACGAGCTGCACGCGTTCGCCGAGCGGCTCGGCGTGCCGCGGCGCGGGTTCGAGCGCGACCACTACGACATCCCCGAGCACCTGCACGCCGCTGCGATCGAGGCAGGTGCCCAGCTCGTCACGTCGAAGGAGCTCGTGCGCCGGCTCACCGCGGCCGGCCTGCGCCGCCCCAAGCACCGCCCCGCACCGGCGCCTGCTCCTGACGCCGGAGCCGACGGCGAGGCAGACACCGGCGCAGACGCAGGCTGACGCGGGCAGCGCTCAGGCGCGCCAGCGCCGGACCGTGCCGTCGCCCTGGCCGTCGAAGCGCCACGCGAACGCCCGGGCGGGCACGACCGTGTGCAGCAGCACGTCGGCCATCCCGTCGGCGTCGGGGAGGTACTGCAGGTCGGTGGGGTGCGTGTACTTCGCGCGGTACGCCGCCACCACAGCGGTGTCGGCGTGCGCCGGACCACCGGCCGGCGCCGACCCGTGCAGCGCGAGCACGTCGCTGCCGCTCTCGAGGTGCACGACCACCCGCGGGTCGGCGGCGAGGTTGCGCGACCGCACCGACGACGGCTCGCCGTAGAAGTGCAGCGCACCGCCGACGGCCACGCCCCACACCGGGACCGCGTGCGGCCCGCCCGGGCCCGACGTCGCGACCCACCAGTTCTGCGCGGCGCCCAAGCGCTCGACGATCTCGTCCCAGCCCAGCTCGTCCACGAGGCCTCCTCCCGGCGTGACGCCACACGAGGCGGCGTACTCCTGAAGGTCCCGCCGGTGGTGATGGATGCAACGTCTACCACCTCAGGCGCACCGCAGCACCCCGCTCTACCTCGACGAGCCGGCTCGACCTCGGGTCGGGACCGACAGCCGTTCCGACCCCGTCCCGCGCAGCACGCGTTCCAGCGGCCGCTCGACGAGGTGGTAGAGCGCGGCCGACACCGCGACCGCGAGCCCGAGCGCGAGCCCGACCTCCGCGAGCGTGACGAGCACGCCCCGGCCCGCGCCGACGATCCCGGCCACGGCCACGAGCGCCGACAGGTGCACGAGGTAGAAGGCGTAGGACCACTCGCCGAGCGCCAGCATCCGCCGGCTGCGCAGGCCGGTCGGCCGTCCGTCGAGATCGGCGGCCGCCAGCGTCGCGAGCAGCAGGCCGAACGCCGGCGTCGTGACGGGGAACAGCAGGTACCACTGCAGCGCGGGCACGTCGCCTGCGACCGTCACCACCGCCATCATCGCCGCGACCGACACCGCGACCGCGGCCACGGCCAGGCGCACGCTCGCGCGCGGCCGCCAGCCCAGCCGCATCGCCCGTGCGAGCGCCAGCCCGAGCACGAAGCAGGGGATCGTCCCGAGCGGTGACCGCAGCAGCATCTCCGCCCACGCATCGCCCACCTCGAAGCGACCGGTCACGACCACCGCGACGACGACGAGCCACGGCCACACCGCCGCGCCGACCGCGACCGCGAGCCACCCGCGCGTGCCGGGCGCCGAGATCCGACGGCTGGCCGGGAACACGGCGTAGAAGAACGCCTCGTGCGACAGCGACCACGCAGGCGTGCTGACGCCGAAGAACACCGCCGGCGTCCCCGGGAACCAGCCCTGCACCATCAGCAGCGCCGCGACCAGCACCAGGCACGACGTCCGGGCCCCGCCGCCCCACACCTGGTGGACGACGAGCGAGAGGCCGAGGGAGACGGCGTACAGCGGGTAGATGCGCGCGACCCGTCGTCGGTAGAACGAGCGCGCGGTGTCGACCGCGGGGGCGGACCACGCGAGCACAAAGCCCGACAGCGCGAAGAAGAGGGCGACGCCGCACCCGCCCACCCACGTGAGCGTGACGAGCGACGGCGCCAGCACCTCGAGGTGGGTGAAGAACACCGCGAGCGCGGCGAGCCAGCGCAACCCGGTCAGCGAGTCCAGGCGCGTCGGGCGGTACGACGGCTCCGCGGACGCGGTCGGCGTCCCGACCGCGGGCACGCCAGTGGCTCGGACCATGCCCTCGCCGCCTTCCCGGCCGCACCCGGACCGCTCGTCACGCTAGCGATCGCCGCGGGTCCTGCCCTCCCCCGTCCGGGCGGGCTTTCCGCTCGTCGCGTCAGCCGCAGCGGGCGGGTGCCAAGGTCAGCGAGGCCTGGCCGCGCCAGGTGTACTCGCGCCCGCCCGAGGTGTAGGTGACGTCGATCCCCTCGGCAGTGCCCGCGCCGGGCGCACTGCGGGTGACGCCGAGCACGACGTTGGCCACCGCATCCGGATCGGCGGGCAGCTCGGGACCGGGCACCCCGCTGCCGGCGTTCCACTCGAGCGGCGTCTGCAGACCGACCGTCGGACCGGTGTCGGGCGGGAACTCGTCGAGAGCGCCGACCAGGGTCGCACCGTCGCCCGGCGGCGCCGTGAGGACGAACACCCGCACGTCGACCACCGAGATGCCCTGCGCGCCCCGCAGCGCGACACCCGTGATGCGCGCCGGTTCCTCGCCGCTGTTGCGCAGCGCCGTCGTCCCCTGCGTGACCGGGCCGGACGGCGCCGGCAGGCACACCGACGCCGACACCTGCGGCTGCGCGATGGGCTCGGACCGCACCCCGCACCCCGCGAGCAGCGCCCCTCCGACGCACACCGCGACGAGGGCAGGGGATCGAGACGTCGGACCACCCACCGGCAGATCATCACCCGAACGCCGCCGGCGACGCCCCCGAATCGCCGGGATCGTCACCCCGGAGCCGCGACCAGAGGCAGGCGCCCGACCGTCCCTCGCGGACCATCGCAGGATCCAGAGCTCCCGCCACCCAGCGCTACGCGCCTCCAGACGTGCTGGGCTACCGTCACGGGGCATGTGGCCCCGGTACGACGGACTGCGCACGCTCGAGCTCGGCTCACCCGGCAAGATGCGCACGTGGCTGACCGACCTGGTGCGGTCGGGCACCAAGCGCGCGACGTTCGGGCTGCTCGATCACGACTACGCCGCGGAGGGCGAGCCCGTCGAGCACGTCGGCGAGATCCTCGTGGTGCTCGACGACGAAGGGCGCGACGCGTGCCGGGTGCGCGTCGTCGAGGTGCGCGAGTGCGCCTTCTCCGAGATCACCTGGGAGATGGCGGCGCGCGAGGGCGAGGGCGACGCCGACCTCGACGCGTGGCGCGCCGGCCACCTCCGCTTCTGGACCGGAGAAGGCTTCGACATCACCCCGGACACCCAAGTCGCCTGGATCGCCTTCGACCTCGCCTGATCCGCACACAGCTCACGCCGAATGGGCGGCCGCCGCTGGCGATCGGTGCGCGGTGGGTCAGCGCGACCTTGACGGCCTCGAGCAGGCTGCGGTCCAGGCGGGTCTCCGGGCCCCCAGCATCAACACGGCGGACGTGCCGTGCCGCGCACCGGGACGCGCCTGCGACGTGGGGCAGGTGCGGCCTGGCTGTGGTCGACAGGCTGCCCGCGCGTCTTCATGACGCGCAGGCAGCGGCTCGGTCGCGACGAAGCACAGTCGCGGCGGCGCGCGCCGTCAGCCGGATGCGTTGGTCGCAGGAGGCCGCATCGAGCCAGGGTCAGGCGGTGAGCTCGCGCAGGGCGGCGAGCAGCGCGTGGACGTCGTCCTCCACGGTGTAGCGGACGATGCCGGCGCGCACGACGCCGCCGGTCGGGCGCAGCCCCAGTGCGTCGACGAGCTCGCAGGCGTAGTTGTCGCCGTGCCAGACGGCGATGCGGCGCTCGGCGAGGAACTCGTCGACCTGCGCCGGCGAGAAGCCCTCGACGGTGAAGATCACGGTGGGCGCGCGGTCGGGCGACACCGAGGGGCCGTGCACGGTCACCCGCGGCACCTCGTGCAGGCCCTCCTGCAGCAGCGCGAGCAGGCGGGTCTCGCGCTCGACCTCCTCGGCCACCGGCGTCTCGAGCATGAACTCGGCGGCGGCGGCGATGCCGGCGAGCAGCTCGATCTGCGGCGTGCCGGTCTCCCAGCGGGCTGGCCCGGCGTAGTCGGCAGGACGGACGCGGTAGGGCTCGACCGAGCCGAGCAGGCCGTCGCGGACGATCAGGCAGCCAGCGTGCGGGCCGTACCACTTGTACGGCGACGTCGACAGGACGTCGACGCCCATCGCCGCGACGTCGGTGGGCAGGTGCGGGACCCGCGCGACGCCGTCGACGAGGATGCGAGCACCTGCCTCGTGCGCGATCGCCGTGGCGCGGGCGAGGTCGGGCGCGTGGCCGGTGAGGTTCGAGGCGCCGCTGATGGCGACCCAGCGGGTGCGGCCGTCGGCGCAGAGGTCCTTGAGCGGCTCGACGTCGAGCGTGCCGTCGACCGGGTCGACCTCGAGCAGCTCGACGGTGGCACCGACGTCGCGGGCCGCGAGCAGCCACGGGGAGACGTTCGAGTCGTGGTCGAGCTGGGTGCAGACGATGCGGTCGCCCGGCTCCCACTGCCGCGACAGCGCGCGGGTGAACGCGAACATGAGGTTGGTGGTGCTGGGGCCGAAGACGACCTCGTCGGCCTGGGCGCCGACGAGACGGGCCACCGCCTCGCGCGCTCCCGCCACGACGGCGTCGGACTCGTGCGACGCGGCGAACGAACCCCCGAGGTTCGCGGGCGCGGGCGAGCGCATGTAGTCGGCGATGGCGTCGACGCAGGTGTCGACGGGGAGGGTGCCGGCGGGGCCGTCGAAGCGGACCCAGCCGTCGGAGAGGCCCGAGAAGCGGGCGCGGAGATCGGGGGAGGCGGTCATGCCGCAGATCCTGGCACGGCTCGCCGCCGTGGTGGCGCCCGGTGGCGCCGGCGTCGTACGTCGGTCGTCAGACCGCGATGCCGTGGTCCTGGTGCTCGGTGGCGCGCGGCGCGGGCACCGGGAAGACAGGCTTGGGCGGGTCGATCAGCTTGATGACGCGGTCCCCCGTGATGTTGCGGGTGCGTACGGCGTACTGCCCGCAGTCGCAGATCAGCCAGCGCGGGTCCTCGTGGGCGAAGAACCAGTGCTCGTGCTCGGTCTGGACGCTCATGCGTCGTATCCCCCCTTCCGGGTCGAACGGCTTCCTCGTGATCAGACGGTAACCCGCAGTGCTGACCCAAAGCGAGCCCAGACGCTGAGATTTCACGTCGTTTTCACACAACTGGACCTGAGATCCGCGACAAACGCCGGAGGCCCGGGATCGCTTACGGCTCAACCACTTACCGCCGTCATTAGTTCCTCGCCACAACAAACTCGCCGGAACCGGAGAACGGGTGTCCCGGGTGTCCGTTACACGGGCGTTTCATGGACGTCCGACCAGTTCCGAGGGGTCGGGAAGCAAGGGTGCCCTGACCTGCGGAGACCTAGGATCCGGGCCATGGACCGCGGACGCCTCGAGGCCTTCAGCGACGGCGTGCTCGCCATCGTCATCACGATCATGGTGCTCGAGCTGCCCCGGCCCGAGGCGCCTCCCGGGCACGAGGACCTCGGGGGCACCTGGGACAGCTTCGTGCACACGCCGAACCTCATCCCGACGCTGGTGGCCTACGTCCTGAGCTTCGTCTACGTCGGCATCTACTGGAACAACCACCACCACCTGCTCAAGACCACGCACCACGTCACGGCCTCGATCATGTGGAGCAACCTGCTGCTGCTCTTCTGGCTGACCCTGCTGCCCTACGCCACGGGGTGGGTCGGCGAGTACCCGACGAGCATCGCGCCGACGCTCCTCTACAACGTCGTCCTGCTCGCGACCGCGATGTCGTACTTCCTGCTGCAGAGCAGGATCCTCGTGGCGCACGGCGGCAAGGAGTCCGACCTCGGCGAGGCGCTCGGCCGCGACCGCAAGGGCTGGAGCTCGCTGGTGCTCTACCTGGTCGCGCTCCCGGCCACGTTCGTGGACCCGCACATCTCGCAGGCGCTCTTCGTCGTGGTCGCCCTGATCTGGTTCATCCCGGACCGGCGCCTCGAGCCGGTCGCGCACTGACCCCGCGGGGGCCGGTCAGCGGGAGGGCGGCGCGCCGTCGCCTCGCCAGGTGGGATAGCCCAGGAGGTTCGGGCGCTCGGTGACCCACGGCTGGTCGTCGGCACCGATCTCGGCGTCGATGAGCGCCTCGAGCCGGCCGAGCAGCACCTCGAGCGCGCCGCGGTGCTGCTCGTCGTGCGCGAGGTTGTCGAGCTCGTGCGGATCGGCGTCGCGGTCGTAGAGGACGACGTCGTTGTCGGCGAGCAGCGCCTCGACGGTGCGCGGGCGGTTGGGCTCGAGCGGGCTGAAGTAGCGGCCGAACGTCCAGCGCTCGTCGGTGAGCCCGCGCAGGAAGCCGCGCTTGGTCCAGTCCGGGCGCAGCGTCCCCGCCTGCACGCGTTGCGGCCCGTCCGGCTCGCCGAGCCCGCGCCAGTAGCCGTCGTCGATCGTCGTGACGATCTCGACCGCCGACAGGACGCCGTCGCGCACCTGCTGGCCCGTGATCGCCGGGAGCAGCGAGCGGCCGTGCAGCCCGGGGAACCGCTCGGCGACGGCCGCGTCGTCGAGGCCGGCGATGTCGAGCAGCGTCGGGGCGAGGTCGACGGCGCTGCCGAGCGACGACGTCGTGCCGCCTCCCGCGTGGTCGGGGTGCGCGATCACGAACGGCACGTGGAAGTTCTCGTCGTAGACGAGGTTCCCCTTCTGCCGCAGGCCGTGCGAGCCGGCCATCTCGCCGTGGTCGGCCGTGAAGACGACCACAGTGCGGTCGGCCTGACCGCTCGCCTCGAGCGCGTCGAGCACCAGGTCGATGCTGCGGTCGACGTCGCGCGCGCAGTTCAGGTAGAAGCCGATTCCCTCCCGCCAGGCGTCCTCGCTCGGCACCGGGCCGAACATCGTCGCCATCGCCGCGGCGTACTCGCGCACCGCGGGAGCAGCGCCCGAGAGGTCGTCACCGAGGCTCGCGGGCAGGTCGACGTCCCACTGCTTCTGGTAGACGGGGATGTCGGCCGGCGGCTTCACGACCAGCGCCTCGGCGAGGTTCGGCGGCGGCTTCACGACGCCGCGGCCGCCGTAGTCGTAGCTCATGATGTCGTGCGGGTTCACGAAGTTGACCGCCATGAACCACGGCTGGTCCGCAGACACGACCGGCGCGCGGTCGCGCAGCCAGCCGACCGCCTGACCGGCGATGACCGGGTCGAGCTTGAGCCCCGCCCACGCGCCGCCGTCGATGTCGCCCCAGGAGTTGAACTCCGAGAACCCGTACGGCTCGAGGGCGTCCTCGCTCGGCGCTGGGTCCGCCGGGTCCCGGTACGCCTTCGAGAGGTGCCACTTGCCCTGGTAGGTGCAGTAGTAGCCGGCGCTGCGCAGCATCGTCCCGAGCGTCCCGAGCGCCGGGTCGAGCGGGCGGATGTAGGGCATCGCGTCGTTGTCGTAGATCTGCGTCACGGGCATGTGCCGGCCGGTGTAGATCACCGACCGCGACGAGCTGCACTGCGCCGAGTTCACGTAGTAGCAGTCGAACGACGTGCCCCGCGCCAGGATCCGCTCGCGGGCCGGCAGCTCGAACCCGGTCGGACGCGGCAGGGCGAAGCGCTCCTCGTCGGTCACGATGAGCAGGATGTTCGGCGGCCGGTTGCTCGTCGTGGCCGTCATGTCTGCCTCTCCCTCGTCGTGCATGGTCGGACCGGCGCCTCGTCCCGCCTCGCCCCCGGGTACGCCGCTGCCGCAGTCTCGCAGCCGCGCACAGCATGAGGGTGCAGGTTCCCCTCGCGTCGCGCCGACCGTCTCATGCGCGCACCAGCAGCACGCGCTCCGCCTCTGGGGCGAAGCCTGCGGATCGCAGCAGGCTGTCGTCGGCCCCGGCGCGGTCGACCGCGACCACCGTGGCGGCTCCGCCCCGCGCGACGGCGCAGGCAGCGAGGAAGGCGGCATCGGCGTACGCCGGGTCCGTCGGCGACCACGCGGCGGTCACCTTGGTGACACCGGACACCGGCCGGGTGCGGACCGCGACGCCGAGCGGCGTCCCGCGTCGCTTCCAGAGCACGGCGCCGCCGCAGGACAGCGGCTCGTCGACGAGGAAGGCGAGGTCGGTGGCATCGTCGGCGAGCCCCCGCAGGAGGTCCGAGTACCACGCGGCGAGCAGCGGGCGGTCCGCGTCGCCGGCGACGCGTGCCGAGCCCAGCGGGTCGACTCCGCGCGGGTCGGGGTCCGCCCGCTCGCGGAGCCGGTGCAGCCGGACCCGCCCCGCCTCGGCCCAGCCGCCGCCGTCGATCAGGTGGTGCACGTCGCGGGCGTCCACCTCGAGCGCGTCCGCGGGAGGGAGGTCGCTCACCGCAGTACCAGGACACCGCGAGATCAGCATCGGGTGGCGAGGCGCAGCGACGAACGCTGCCGCCACGGCGCCGGCGTCGTCGCGCCGCACCCCGAACCGTGCGGCGGTATCCGACCGCGCCCCGAGGTAGCCCGCCTCCGACAGCAGGCCCGCGTGGGCGACCGGGTCGACCGCGAGGAACCCCGTCGCCTCGGCGAGGAAGGCGCCCGCGTCCGACGTCGTCGACCAGATCATGCGGCGATCCTCCCCCGCCCGGCACGGCAGGAGGCAACGAAACCTGTAGTGCACTTCCAGTGCACTTTGATGCACTACGCTGCTCCTATGCCCCCCGACGACCACGACGCAGCAGAGGTGTCGCGCGCCATCGGGCGGCGGGTCAGCACGGCGCGCACCGAGCTCGGCTGGACCCTCGACCAGCTCGCGGACCGGTCGGGGGTGAGCCGGCGGATGGTCGTGAACGTCGAGCAGGGGACCACGAACCCGAGCATCGCGACCCTGCTCCGGCTCTCCGACGCGCTCGGGATCGGGCTGCCCGCTCTGGTCGACACCGCCGACGACGGGCACGACCCGGTCGTCGTGCACCGCGACGGCACGATCGCCCCGATGTGGACCAGCCCCGCCGGCGGCGCGGCCGTGATGGTCGCAGGGACGCACCCGCCCGACGTGACCGAGCTGTGGGACTGGCGCCTCGGCCCCGGCGACGACTACGTCAGCGAGGCGCACCGCGCCGGCACGCGCGAGCTGCTGCACGTGCTGTCCGGCTCGGTGGTCCTGGTCGTCGACGGCGCCGAGCACCGGCTCAGGGCGGGCGACGCCGCGACGTTCGACGCCGCCGTGCCGCACTCCTACTCCAACGCCTCGTCCTCCCGGCCTGCCCGCTTCAGCCTCGCGGTCCACGAGCCCGCCCTCACCCGGGAGCCCTGATGAGCCACCCCCTGCTCGAGGCGGCCGCAGTCGACGACGCCGTCCTCGCGCTCCGTCCGGACTACCGCGCGCTGCTCGTCACCGTGACCGGCGTACGCGGCGGCCCGACCGACGACGCCAGCGATGCCGCGCTGCGCCGTGCCGAGGAGTCCGTGCGCGCGCGGCTCGACGGCGCTCCCCCGGAGTCGCTGCGCGAGATCGCCGCATGGCGCGAGGCGTTCCTCGCCTTCGGCGTGAAGCCGCGCGCAGCCCGCAGCAGCGTCGAGGCGCTGGTGCGCCGCGTCGACGCGGGCCTCCCGCGGATCAACCGGCTCACCGACCTCTACAACGCCGTGTCGGTCGAGCACCTCGTACCGGTCGGCGGCGAGGACCTCACGGCGTACGCCGGACCTCCGCGCCTCGTGCGCGCGCACGGCGACGAGCCGTTCGACACCGTCGCCGACGGCACATCGGTGGTGGTGACCGCCGATCCGGGCGAGGTGGTGTGGCGCGACGACCTCGGAGTCACGTGCCGCCGCTGGAACTGGCGGCAGTGCGTGCGCACCCGCCTGGGCGACAGCACGTCCGACGTCCTGCTCATCGTCGACGGCCTCGACCCGCTCAGCACCGACGCGCTGCTCGCCGCCGGCGACGCGCTCGTCGAGGCTCTCACCACCGGCAGTCCCGACGCCGTCGCCACGACCCGCCTGCTCGGCGCCTGACCGCGAGGACCGCCATGATCTGCGCCCAGTTCATCTTCAAGCCCGGCACCTACGACGACGACTTCCACCGCCTGGACGCCGAGATCGAGGCCTACGCCCGCAGCCTCCCCGGCTTCGAGCGCGTCGAGCTCTGGCAGTCGGCGGACGGCAGCCTCGTGAACGCCGTCTACTACTTCGCCGACAAGGAGTCGCTCGCCGCGCTCGCGCGCCTCCCCCAGCACCGCGAGGCCAAGGGCCAGGTCCAGCGCTGGTACGACGGCTACCGCATCGTGCTCAGCGAGATCACGACCACCTACGGCGACGACCGCCTCCCTATCGCCTGACCCGGGGCGGCCCGTGCACCGATCTCTCCGACTCGGGGACAACGGGAACGAGATCTCGTTTGCGATATCTCCGAGACCGAGAGCGGGATCTCTTGCGGCGGGAGCGGGGGCCGTCAGTAGCGCTCGAGGAGCTTGCGCGCCATGACGATGCGCTGGACCTGGTTGGTGCCCTCGTAGATCTGGGTGATCTTGGCGTCGCGCATCATCCGCTCGACGGGGTAGTCCTTCACGTAGCCGTAGCCGCCGAGCACCTGCACGGCGTCGGTCGTGATCTCCATGGCGACGTCGGACGCGAAGCACTTCGCGGCTGCGCCGAAGAACGTGAGGTCGCCGTCGCCGCGCTCGCTCTTCGCGGCCGCGACGTAGACCATCTGCCGCGCGACCTCGAGCTTCATCGCCATGTCGGCGAGCATGAACTGCAGGCCCTGGAAGTCGGCGATCGCCTTGCCGAACTGCTTGCGCTCCTTGGCGTACGCCGCGGCGTGGTCGAGCGCTCCCTGCGCGATGCCGACGGCCTGCGCGCCGATGGTGATGCGGGTGTGGTCGAGGGTCTCCATCGCGACGGCGAAGCCCGCGCCGACATCGCCGACGCGTCGTGAGTCGGGGATGCGGACGTCGTCGAAGTAGAGCTCGCGCGTGGGCGACCCGTGGATGCCGAGCTTGCGCTCGGGGGCGCCGAAGGTGAAGCCGGCGTCGTCCTTCTCGACGACGAACGCCGTGATGCCGCCGCGCGTGCGCTTCTCGGGATCGGTGACGGCCATGACCGTGTACCACTCGCTCACGCCGGCGTTGGTGATCCAGCGCTTGCTGCCGTTGAGCAGCCAGTCGTCGCCGTCGCGGACCGCGGTCGTGCGCATGCCGCCGGCGTCGCTGCCGGCCTCGGGCTCCGAGAGCGCGTAGGAGAACATGCCCTCGCCCCGCGCGAGGCGCGGGAGGTAGGCCTCCTTGACCTCGGCGGACCCGCCCACCATCAGCGGCATCGAGCCGAGCTTGTTCACCGCGGGGATCAGCGAGCAGGCCGCCGACACTCGCGCGACCTCCTCGATCACGAGGCACGCGGCGAGCGCGTCGCCGCCCTGGCCGCCGTACTCCTCGGGCACATGGATCGCGTGCAGGTCGGCCGCGGTCAGTGCCGCGAGGACGTCGTCGGGGAAGTCGCCGGTCTCGTCGATCTCGGCGGCCCGCGGTGCGATCTTGTCGTCGACCAGGGCGCGCACGGCCTCGCGGAGCGCGTCGTGCTCCTCGGAGAGCCGGAAGAGGTCGAACCCGGGGTTCCCTGCCATCGCGCGCTCCTTCGATCCACCGGCGTACGCCGTCCCCGCCAGGCTACGCCGGGCTCCTCGTGCGGTCGCGGGCAGGTCCTCGGTCCTCCGACGGTCGGACGACCATGCTTCTGCGTCCACGACGATCGCGTCCGGTCCACGGCGACGCGCGGGACGCCGTCAGGGATGCTGACGGGTGGCACGACGCGTGATCGACCGGCGGCGCCGGCGCTCCGCTCGCAGCCCGGGGCGTCTCCCCGCAGGCCGTGCACGCGGTGGACGCGGCAGCACCTGCCCGCGTGATGCCCGTCTCGACGGGTGCGTCGGCGCACGGCCTCGGCGCACCGGCTCGCCTAGGCTCGGGCCGTGACCTCGACCCCCGACCTGATCGCGCGCTGCGCGGACGCCGTCGAGCGTCCGCGCCGGCTCACCGTCGTCGGCTGCGGCTACCTCGGCTCGGTCCACGCCGCGGCGATGGCCGTGCTCGGCCACGACGTCGTCGGGTTCGACATCGACGCCGACAAGGTGGCCCGGCTGGCGAAGAACGACCCGCCGTTCTTCGAGCCCGGGCTCGAGGACCTGCTCGCGGCGGCGCTCGCGACCGGTCGGCTGCGCTTCACGACGTCCTACGCCGAGGCCGCGGAGCACGGCGAGATCCACTTCCTCTGCGTCGGCACCCCGCAGCGCGCGGACTCCGACGCCGCCGACACCTCCTACGTCGAGTCCGCCGTCGAGGGGCTCGGCCCGCTGCTCGTGCGCCCCTGCCTCGTCGTGGGGAAGTCGACCGTGCCGGTCGGGCTGGCCGAGCAGATGCGCGACCGCCTCGTCGAGCTCGCGCCCGCCGGCGCCGACGTGCACCTCGTGTGGAGCCCCGAGTTCACCCGCGAGGGCTTCGCGGTGCAGGACGCCCTCGAGCCCGACCGGGTCGTCGTCGGCGTCGAGCGGCAGTCCGACGCCGACGAGCTGCAGGAGGCGCTCGCGCCCGTCCTCGCCCACGGCGCGCCCTACCTCGTCACCAACCTCGCGACCGCGCAGCTGGTGAAGAACGCGGCCAACGCCTTCCTCGCCACCAAGATCTCGTTCATCAACGCGATGGCCGAGCTGTGCGAGGCGACCGGCGCCGACGTCGTCGCGCTCGCCGACGCCCTCGGCCACGACGCGCGCATCGGCCGCAAGTTCCTGCAGGCGGGTGTCGGGTTCGGCGGCGGCTGCCTGCCCAAGGACCTGCGCGGGTTCATGGCGCGCGCCGACGAGCTCGGCGTCGACCAGGCGCTCGCGTTCCTGCGCGAGGTCGACGACATCAACCTGCGCCGCCGGCGCCGCGCCGTCGAGGTGACGACCGAGCTCCTCGGCGGCGAGGTCGTCGGTGCCCGGATCGCCGTGCTGGGCGCGGCGTTCAAGCCCGACAGCGACGACATCCGCGACTCGCCGGCGCTCGACGTCGCCGCGACGCTGCACGAGCTCGGGGCCGACGTGCGCGTCACCGACCCGAAGGCGCTCGACAACGCGCGGCGCAGCCGCCCCGGTCCGGCGTACGTCGACGACGTCCGCGAGGCCGTGCGCGGCGCCGACGCCGTCCTGCACCTGACGGAGTGGAAGGCCTACCGCGAGCTCGACCCGGTCGAGCTCGGCGGGCTCGTCGCGCACCGGCGGATCCTCGACGGCCGCAACGTCCTCGACGCCGCGGCCTACGTCGCCGCCGGCTGGGACCTCCGCGCCCTCGGCCGCCCCAACGCCGGCCGCTGACACAGCGACGTAGTCACTGAATGTGCCATTCGTTGCTAAGAGAGCAACAATCCTTCCGTTCACGATGTGGAACCCGCGACGTACGCTGACGCCGTGACCCGAGACCCCGACCTGTACGGCGACGACGCCACCGCCGCGCGGCTGCTCTCGAGCACCGACGTCTGGGTCGTGGCCGGCCTCTCCACCGACCAGAGCCGCGACGCGTACGGCGTCTCGCGGCTGCTGCAGTCCAAGGGGAAGCGGATCGTGCCGGTGCACCCGCGTGCCGAGACCGTGCACGGCGAGACCGGTTACGCCTCGGTGCAGGACGCCGCGTTCGCCGTCGGCCCGATCGACGTCGTCGACTGCTTCGTGAACTCCCGTCGCGTCGGCGAGGTCGTCGACGCCGCGATCGCCGTAGGCGCCAAGGCCGTGTGGCTGCAGCTGTCGGTCATCGACGAGGACGCCGCCCGCCGCGCGCGCGACGCCGGGCTCGACGTCGTCATGGACCGCTGCCCCGCCATCGAGTACCGCCGCAACCCGCTCCTCTGATCGCTCCCGCCCGCCTCACGCGGTCCCGCCGGCAGGTGTCCGCCGACGGACGGGGCGGCCGCAGCAGCACCTCGTCCCGGCATGGGGTGCGACGGGGGCCGCCGTCGCGATCGGACCGTGACGCGCGCGGATGAACCGGCACCGCTCCCAGTCCGTCGTTGTTCCTAGGACCTACTCAGGGCGGTGCGCGTGGACGCGACGAGGAAGCTGCTCGTGGGGATCACCGTCGTCGGCCTCGCCGTCGACGCGGTGATCCCTCTGCACTCCGCCCGCCCCTACGACGTCGTCGGGACGACGATCACCGAGGGCTGGCTCTTCCGCATCGAGGCGGTGGCCGCGATCGTCGTCCTCGTAGCCCTGCTCGTGCGGCCCAGCCGGCTCACCGCAGGCGCCGCCGCGGTTGTGGCCGGCGGCGGTGCGCTGGCCGTCGTGATGAGCTACTACGTGCACATCGGCGCCATCGGGCCGCTGCCGGACGTGTACGAGCAGACCATGTTCCCCGAGAAGGCGCTCGCCCTCGTGGCCCAGGCGATCGCGGCGGCGACCGCCGTGACGCTGGTCGTCATCGGCTTCCCGGCGGACCGCACCGCCCGCGCGCCGCTCGCCACCTGACCACTCACGTCGCGCCGGCCGCGAGGACGGGCGTCCGAACGCCCCTCAGGCCGTTCGTGAATGTCAGGATTGTTGCTCTCTTAGCAACGCATGGCACATTCAGTGAGAACGGTCAGAAGGTGTCGCGGAGGGCTTGGCCCTTGGCCTTGGCGGCGGCGTTGAGGTCCTGCTGGAACTGCGTCATCGCCTCGCGCAGCGCGGGATCCGCGGTCGCGAGGATGCGGACCGCGAGCAGACCGGCGTTGCGCGCGTTGCCGATCGCGACCGTCGCGACCGGGACGCCGGCCGGCATCTGCACGATCGAGAGCAGCGAGTCCATGCCGTCGAGGCGCGCGAGCGGGACGGGTACGCCGATCACCGTCAGCGGCGTCAACGAGGCGAGCATCCCGGGCAGGTGGGCGGCGCCGCCGGCGCCCGCGATGATGACCGAGAGGCCGCGCGAGACCGCGGACCGGCCGTACTCGACCATCTCCTCGGGCATCCGGTGCGCGGAGACGACGCCGACCTCGTAGGAGATCCCGAACTCCGCCAGCGCGTTCGCCGCCTCGCACATCACGGGCCAGTCGGAGTCGGAGCCCATGACGATGCCGACGCGCGCGTCGTCCTCACCGATCGTCGTCGTCAGCTGCTCACTCATCGATGACTCCTGTGAGGTAGTCGGCCGCGTGGTGCGCCCGCGCGAGCAGGTCGTCGAGGTCGTCGCCGACCACGGTGACGTGACCGAGCTTGCGCCCGGCCCGCACCTCCTTGCCGTACATGTGGATCTTGAGCCCCGGGTCGCGCGCCATGCAGTGCAGGTAGGCGCGGTAGAGGTCGCCCTTGTCGCCGCCGAGCACGTTGACCATGACGGCGTACGGCGCGATCGCGGACGGATCGCCCAGCGGGAGGTCGAGCACCGCGCGCAGGTGGTTCTCGAACTGCGACGTGACCGCGCCGTCGATCGACCAGTGGCCGGAGTTGTGCGGCCGCATCGCGAGCTCGTTCACGAGCACCCGGCCGTCGCGCGTCTCGAACATCTCGACGGCGAGCATGCCGACGACGCCGAGAGCCTGCGCCACGGTGAGAGCCGCGTGCTGCGCCGCGACGATCTCGTCGTCGGTGAGGCCCGGCGCCGGGGCGACGACCTCGGTGCAGATGCCGTCGGTCTGCACGGTGCGCACCACCGGGTAGGCGACCGCCTGGCCGTGCGGGCTGCGCGCGACCTGCGCCGAGAGCTCCTGCACGAAGTCGACGCGCTCCTCCGCGAGCCAACGCGCGCCGCCCGCGAGCGTGGTCGACGTCATGAGGTCGTGGACGGCCTCGAGGTCGTCGAGCACCCACACCCCGCGGCCGTCGTAGCCGCCGCGCGAGGTCTTGAGGACGACCGGCCAGCCCGCCTGCTCGGCGAAGGCGGCGACGTCGGTCGGCGTCTCGACCTCCGCCCACAGCGGGCACGGGACGCCGGCCGCGGTGAGCGCCTCGCGCATGATCAGCTTGTCCTGCGCGTGCACGAGCGCCCGGCCGCCGGGACGCACGGCGACGCCCTCGTCCTCCAGGGTCTTGAGGAACAACGGCGGCACGTGCTCGTGGTCGAAGGTGACGACGTCGCACCCGGCGGCGAACGCGCGCAGGTCGTCGAGGTCGTCGTGGCGGCCGATGCGGACGTCGCGGACCGCCTGCGCCGCGCTCTCCTCGATCGAGGTCGCGAGCACGCGCAGCCCCACGCCGAGCGCGATCGCCGGCTGCTGCATCATCCGCGCGAGCTGCCCGCCGCCGACCACGCCGACGACCGGGAACCCGGAGGCGACGTGGGCGAGGTCGGTCACGCGGGCGAGCCTAACGGCACGACGAGCACGGCCCGCATCCCGGTGAGCACCCCTGCGCGGCACGTCCGGCGACCGCGCCAAGCGACGGCAACCCCCGGAACCCGTGGTTCCCAAACATGATCATGTTTGGGGAACTACACCGGACCAGGAGCCCGAGGGCGACCAGCGGCTCGAGGGCGACCA
This sequence comes from Candidatus Nanopelagicales bacterium, assembly GCA_044224785.1. GTDB lineage: Bacteria > Actinomycetota > Actinomycetes > S36-B12 > CAIYMF01 > Longivirga. The sequence goes on from JBGAJT010000007.1 coordinate 19,765, forward strand.
GTGGCTCGAGGGCGGACCAGGGCCCGAGCGCGGGCCCGTGGCCAAGGGGGGTCAGGGGCGGCGGGGCTCGACCTCGAAGACGGCGGTGTACGACTGCCCCGGCGGGGCGGTGCGCAGCGGGAAGCGGCCGGAGAACGGGTCGGTCGGCGCGGTCATCGGCTCGACGCAGACGGTGTCGGCGTCGAGCGGGGCGAACAGGACGCCGACGTCGTAGCCCGACACGTAGCGGACCGCGACGCCGTGCGTCCCGACCTTCACCGACACCTCGGCGCCCTCCGCCACGTCGAGGAACACGTCGTCGAGGGACGTGGCGCCGAGCCGGCCCGACGGCGGCGGCGCGTCGAGGACCTCCCCCGTCGGCACGCTCAGCTCGGACAGCACCGCACGGCGGACGAACGGGCTGTGCAGCTCCCACTCCTCGCGCGCGACGTCCGGGAACTCGAACCACGGGTGCCACCCGAAGGCGACCGGCACCTCGAGCTCGGCGGCGGTCAGCGTCGTCGACACGCGCAGCACGCTGCCGCTCACGACGACGTCGACCCGCAGCTCGTGCGGGAACGGGAACGAGGGGAACCGGTCGAGGTGCTCGTCCCAGCGCAGCACGGCCGAGAGTCGCGCCTCGCCGTCGGACGCCTCCTCAATAACGACCTCCCACGCGTCGAGACCCGCGACGAGACCGTGGATGGGGAGCCCGTTGTCGTCGCGGTGAACGCCCGGAGAACCCACGACCACGTCCCAGGCGACGTCGCCCACGACCTGGTGCGGCGACGCGAGCCGGTTGGCCCACGGGTGCAGCAGCGGGATCCCGAAGGTCGAGCCGCGCGACAGGTAGCCCGCGATGCCGTGCCGCGGCGCGAGCAGCTCGACCCCGTCGAGCATGAGCGACGATCCGACCATCCCCGCACCGGGGACGAACGCAGCCTCGACACCGGTGCCGGACGACAGCACGACGCGCTCGTACGACGGGTCCAGCGGTTCGGGCTCGCGGCGTACCGAGGCGCTCACGAAGGCAGGCCCAGCTCGCGCGCGATGAGCATGCGCTGCACCTCGTTGGTGCCCTCGCCGATCTCGAGGATCTTGGCGTCGCGGTAGAAGCGGCCGACCGGGAAGTCGATCGTGAAGCCGTAGCCGCCGTGGACCTGCGTGGCCCAGCGCGAGTTCTCCATCGCGGCGTCGGAGGAGTAGAGCTTCGCGATCGCCGCCTCCTTCTTGAACGGCTCACCCGCCGACATGCGGGCCGCGGCGTCGCGCCACGCGAGGCGGGCGACGTGCGCGCGCACCTCCATGTCGGCGACGAGGAACGCCACCGACTGGTAGCTGCCGATCGGTGCGCCGAACGCCTCGCGCTGCCCGGCGTAGCGCACCGACTCGTCGACGCAGCCCTGCGCGAGGCCGGTCGCGAGCGCCGCGATCGCGATGCGCCCTTCGTCGAGGATCGACAGGAACTGCGCGTAGCCGCGGCCGCGCTGCCCGACGAGGTTCGACGCCGGGACGCGCACGTCGACCAGCGACAGCTCGTGGGTGTCCGACGCGTCCCAGCCGACCTTGCGGTACGCCGGCGCGACGGTGAGACCGGGCGTGCCGCTCGGGACGAGGATCGCGGAGATCTCCTTGCGCCCGTCGTCGCGCACCCCGGTGACGGCGGTGACCGTCACGAAGCCGGTGATGTCGGTGCCGGAGTTGGTGATGAACGCCTTCGAGCCGTTGATGACCCACTCGTCGCCGTCGAGGACGGCGGTCGTCCGGGTCGCCCCCGCGTCGGTGCCGCCGCCGGGCTCGGTGAGACCGAATGCGCCGACGACCTCGCCGGAGGCGAGCCGCGGGAGCCACTCCGCCTGCAGCTCGGGCGACCCGAAGCGCAGGATCGGCATCAGCCCGAGCGAGACCGCGGCCTCGAGGGTGATGGCCACCGACGAGTCGACGCGCGCGAGCTCCTCGAGGGCGACGCAGAGCGCGACGTAGTCGCCGCCCATGCCGCCGTGCTCCTCGGGCACGGGGAGGCCGAACAGGCCCATCCGTCCCATCGCCGCGACGATCCCGTAGGGGAACTCGCCCCGTGCGTAGTGCTCGCCGATGACCGGCGCGACCTCGTCGCGCGCGAACGCCTCGACGGTCTCGCGCAGGGCCTCGTGCTCGTCGGACAGCCGCAGGTCCACCTGCTCCCCTCCCGCTCGGTTCCGTCCCGGGAGGCTACCCGCGTTCCGCCCGGCGGTCGCCCCGACCCGGCGTGACCCTGCGGTCATGGGAACGTGAGCGTGCGGTGACCTGGCTCACCCGTTCGCGCGGACGGATCACCCGGTCACGCCCGGTAAGATTCTCTGGTGACTGATGCGTCCCGCCGCGGCCCCGAGCTGCTGAGCTCGCTGCAGGCCCGTGCGGGCCAGCTCCTCCACGAGGTGGCCAAGTTCGGCGTCGTGGGCCTCGTCGCCCTGGTCGTCGACGTCGGCCTGTTCAACCTGCTGCGCTTCGCCGGCGGCGAGGGCCCGATGTACGACAAGCCGCTGACCGCGAAGATCGTCAGCGTCTGCGTCGCCACCACGGTCGCCTACTTCGGCAACCGGTACTGGACCTTCCGGCACCGCGGCCGCACCAGCTTCCACCGCGAGTACCTGCTCTTCTTCGTGCTCAACGGCGTCGGCCTCGCCATCTCGGTCGGCTGCCTGTGGTTCAGCCACTACGCCCTCGGCCTCACCGGCCCGCTGGCCGACAACATCAGCGCCAACGTCGTGGGTCTCGCCCTCGGCACGATGTTCCGGTTCTGGTCCTACCGCCGCTGGGTCTTCCCCGAGGACGTCGCCGCGGCCGACGACGCCGCGCTGCACACCTCCGTCTGACGCCTCCGTCCGACACACGTCCGTCCGACCCGCTGACGGCGTCCCGGACCGGAGCGTCCGGCTCCCCTACGCGTCCTGCGACGCAGGCACCGGCTCGGGGTCCTCGACCGCCGACGCGCGCTGCGCGGGCAGGAACATCGCGAACACCGCCGGCCGCGCCGAGAACATCTCGAGCCGCCCGCCGTCGGCCGCGATGAGCGTGCGGGCCAGTGCGAGCCCAAGCCCGGTCGACTCGGCCCCGCTGACGCTGCGCTCGAACACGTGCGACTCGATGGCCGCCGGCACGCCGGGCCCCTGGTCGGCGACCTCCACGACCACCCACGAGCCGGACTCGCGGACCCGGATCGTCGTGGTGCCGCCGCCGTGCGCGAGCGAGTTCTCGACGAGGGTCGCGAGCACCTGCGACTGCATGCCCTCGACTCCCTCGATCGTGCGGCCGGTCCAGCCCAGGCGGAGCAGGTCGCGCCCCTGCGCCTGGAAGGCGGGCCGCCACTCGGTGATCTGCGCGTCGACCAGCCCGTCGACGGAGTAGCTGACGACAGGTCCGACCAGGCCCCGGTTGACCGACGCGACCTGGTCGATGACGCCGGCGAGCCGCTCGACCTGGCCGAGCGCGGCGGTCGCCTCCTCGTGCACCTCGTCCAGCGACTGCGCGGCGAGGACCTCCTCGAGCCGCAGCGACAGCGCCGTCAGCGGCGTGCGCAGCTGGTGCGACACCTCGCTGGTGACGCGCCGCTCGTTCTCGAGCAGCGAGTTGAAGCCGATGACGCCGAAGTCGAGCACCTCCGCGACCGCGTCGATCTCGGGCACCCCGTAGCGCCGGCCGAGGTGGCGGGCGTCGCCCGTCGACATCCGCGCCGCCTGCTCCGCGAAGTCCTCCAGCGGCTTCACCAGCCGCTTGGTGTAGAACCACGCGACGACCATCGCGACCCCGAGCGCGAGCGCCGCGATGAGGACGACCACGGCCGCCTGCTCCAGGACCTGCGTGCGCAGGACCGATCTCGGGATGCTCGCCTTCACGACGACGTCGCCCTCGGTGACCGTGCTGGTGAAGGCCTCGTCGTCGGGGACCGAACCGGTCGACACGACCGTGCCGTCGGCGAGGGTCGCGGTGAGCACGGCACCGTCGCGCGCGAGGCGCTGGAGGGCCCCTGTCGTGAGCGGCGCCCCGGAGTCGCCCCGCTCCTCGATCGAGCTGGCCGCGACGTCGGCGATCACGGTCGCACGCGACTGCATCGCCTGTCCCATGACGGTCCAGATGGTCGCGATGATCAGCGCGCCGAGCAGCGTCACGGCGAACAGGGTCGTCACGAACACGAGCAGCAGCACGCGGCGCCGCACGTCAGGCGTCCTTCTCCAGCCGGAAGCCGACGCCGCGCACGGTGCTGATCCTCGATCCCGCGTCGCCGAGCTTCCGGCGCAACGTCGAGATGTGCATGTCGAGGGTCTTCGTCGCGCCCATCCACTCGGTCTGCCACACGTCGCGCATGAGCTCGTCGCGCGGGATCACGACGCCGGCCCGTCGCATCAGCGCGATCAGCAGGTCGTACTCCTTCGGCGTCAGCGAGACCTCCTCGCCGTCGACGCTGACGCGTCGCGACGAGGTGTCGACGGTGATCTCGCCGGCGTGCATGAGCTCGTGCTCGGGTCCGCTCGCCCGGCGCAGCTGCGCACGCACCCGCGCGAGCAGCTCGGCGACGCGGAACGGCTTCGCGACGTAGTCGTCGGCGCCGGCGTCGAGACCGACGACGAGGTCGGGCTCGTCGCTGCGCGCGGTGAGGACGAGCACGGGCAGCGTGCTGCCGTGGCTGCGCAGCGCGCGGCAGACCTCGAGCCCGTCCATCCCCGGCAGCCCGAGGTCGAGCACGAGGAGGTCGGCGCGGCCGGACAGCGCCGCGTGGAGGGCCGAGGGCCCGTCGGCCACGTGGGTGACGTCGTAGCCCTCACGACCCAGCGCCCGCACCAGCGGCTCGCTGATGCCGGGATCGTCCTCGGCCACGAGCACACGGGTCATGCGGCCAGGATAGGCACGCGCTCCACGTCGTGGCCGGGCGCGGGCGGCCGGTCAGAGATAAGGGTCGGCGATCCGCTCGAGCGCGAGCGGTGCCACGCGCCCCACGCCCCGCACCGCGCGCTCGGGCTGCTGCTCGAGCCAGAAGCCGTCGTGGCCCGCGAGCGCGTCGGCGGTGGCGCGGTCGCAGAGGACCGTGCCGGGCAGCGCCTCGTCCGTCAGCCGGCTCGCGAGGTTCAC
>JBGAJT010000080.1:0-11989 GCA_044224785.1 Candidatus Nanopelagicales bacterium
GCCGGTGCCGGGACTGGTGTCGTCGCCTCTGCCGAGCAGCGCCCGGGTCGTGGTCGTCGCGGTCGACGACGTCGAGCTCGGCCTGCTGGCCGAGGCGGTGTCCGGGCTGATGGACGTCGACGACGACCTGTCGGTCGCCCCGGGGGCGCTGCCGCCCGGCGCGGAGGACCTCGTGGCCGGCGTCGCCCAGGGCGACCCGGCCGGTCCGGTGGCCGTGCTGTCGACGGCCGGCCTCCTCGGCCTGCGCAGCCGGCTCGCGCGCCGCTGACCTGACCCAACTCCGACCTGGTTCACCCCTTCAGGGGAACGCCCGACCTCCCGAGACAGGAGAAGGGGGAGCCGTAGGGGCTCCGCCGGACCGGGGTGGGAGCGACCGTGGAGTTCAGCAAGCGCATCGCCGTGATCGCGGGCGTGGCCACCTGGGGCTGCGTGGCGGTCGGGCTGCTCGCGGCGTACCTCACCCAGCACTTCGTGCCCGAGGCGCCGGTCGACATGTACCGCGTGTGGGCGTGGACCGCGTTCGGTGCCCTGCTCGCGACGATCACGACCTCGCTGGCCTTCGCCGCGCACCGCGCCCAGGTACCGCTGGCGCAGACCCTGCTCGTCGGCCGCGTGATCCTCGTGGCCAACGTCTTCTACGTGACCGGCCTGGCGTGCGCCGGCGGCGGCCTGCTCGGGTGCGCCTCGGTGCTGCTCGCCGTCAACGTCCTCTTCGCGTCGCTGCTGTTCCAGCGGTGGTCCCTCCTCGGCTTCTCCCTCCTGCTGGCCGCGAGCGTCGCGTTCACGGGCACGGTGACCCAGACGTGGACCGGCTCGGCCATCCCGCTCGGGCTGGTCGCCCTGGTCTGCCTGCCCGCGATGACCCTGATCGACGGGCAGCTGGCCGAGGCGGTCCTCGCCTTCGAGAGCAAGTCCACGCGCGAGCGTCGCGAGCTCTCGGCCCGCGTCGACGCCCTGACCGAGCAGCTCGAGCGCGCGGCCGCCGGCGACCTCTCCGCGACCATCGACGTCGCGACGATGGTGACCGACGAGGAGGACCCGGAGAGCGACACCGTCGTCGTCCTGTCCATGTCCGTGAACCAGGCGCTGGAGAGCCTGCGCGACCTCGTCGAGCAGGTGCGTTCCGGCGGCGAGCAGATCTCGGCCAGCGCGGTCGAGCTGCTCGCGACCGCGGAGGAGCACGCGGCCAGCGCCACCCAGCAGTCGTCGGCCGTCGCGGAGACCACCTCGACCATCGAGGAGCTCGCCGCCACGGCCGCGCAGATCGCCGACACGGCCGAGGCGGTGGCGCGCTACGCGGCGGAGACGCTGCGGCACGCCGAGGAGGGCCGCCAGGCCGTGTCGGCGTCGGTCTACTCGATGGACCAGATCGCCGACCGCGTCGACCAGATCGCGGCCCGCGCCCTCTCGCTCGGCGAGAAGAGCCAGGAGATCGGCCGCATCCTCGAGGTGATCGACGACCTCGCCGACCAGACCAACCTGCTCGCCCTCAACGCGGCCATCGAGGCTGCGCGCGCCGGCGAGCACGGCCGCGGCTTCGCCGTCGTCGCCGCCGAGGTGCGCAAGCTCGCCGAGCGGTCGCAGGAGTCGGCCGGCCAGATCCAGGCCCTCGTCGCGCAGATCCAGACCGAGACCAACGCGACCATCCTCGCGACCGAGGAGGGGTCCAAGGAGGTCCACGCCGGCGCCGACCTCGCCCGCGAGGTCGTCGACGCGCTCGAGCGCATCTCCGGCATGGTCGACGAGACGACCACCGCCGCGAAGGAGATCTCCATCGCGACCCAGCAGCAGCGCTCGGCGTCCGACCAGGTCGTCGCCGCGATGACGCAGGTGTCCGACGTCTCCCGCCAGTACGCCGTCGGCTCGAAGCAGTCGGCCGCCGCGGCCGCCCAGCTCAACGTCCTGTCGTCGGAGCTGCGCGACTCCATCTCGCGATTCCGAGTGGCCTAGCGATGGCCTGGGGCGACGACCCGGAGCTGGTCGCCACCTTCCGCGCGGAGGTGGAGGACCGGCTCGCCTCGCTGCGCGACGGGCTGCTCGGCCTCGAGGAGCACCCGTCGCCGCGGCAGGTCGTCGTGTCGCTGTTCCGCGACGCGCACACCGTCAAGGGCTCGGCGCGCATGCTCGGGCTCGACGGCGTCGTGACCCTCGCGCACCGCGCCGAGGACCTGCTCGGAATGCTGCGCGACGGGCGCACCGGCGTACGCAGCGACCTCGTGGACCTGCTGCTCGTCACGACCGACGCGCTCGGCCGCTCGCTGCCCGGCGCCGACCGGCCCGTGCCGCCCGAGGCGATCGCCGAGGTCGTGGCCGCGCTCGATGCCGCGCTCGCCGGCGCCGACCCCGTGACCGTGCCGCGGCTGCTCGACGTCGAGCCCGCGCATGCCGACCACGAGCTCGACGAGGTCGCAGCCACCGGCCGCTCCGGCGACCACGTGCGCGTGCCCACGCGCCGGGTGCACGGCCTGCTGGACGTGGTCGGCGAGGCCGAGCTCGAGGTGCGCCGGATGGAGAAGCAGGCGCTCGAGACGTCGGTCGCGATCGCCGAGCAGCAGCAGCTCGTGCACGGCCTGCGCAGCGCCCTGCGTCGCGGCGCGTCGCCCGACGAGGTGTCCGCGGTCGTGACGGCGCTGGTGTCGTCGAGCGACCGGCTCGAGGTGGCCACCCGCGACCTGCGCGGCCACGGCGAGCTCGCGCTCGGCCGGCTCGCCCGCGTCCGCGAGGGCGCGATGGGCCTGGCGATGGTTCCGGTGCGCCGCGTCGTCGCGGGGTTCCCCGCGCTCGTGCGCGAGGTCGCGTCGGCCACCGGCAAGGACGTCGAGCTGGTCATCGAGGGAAGCGACGTCGAGCTCGACGTGCGCGTGCTCGACGCTGTCGCCGACGCCCTGCGCCACCTCGTCACCAACGCCGTCGACCACGGCTGCGAGACGCCGGACCTGCGGACCGCGATCGGCAAGCCGCGCCGCGGCACCGTGACGCTGCGGACCCGCCAGGCCGGCTCCACCGTCGTGGTCGAGGTCTCCGACGACGGCAACGGCGTCGACGACGACGAGCTGCGCCTCGCGGCCGAGCGCCGCGGCGTCCCGCTCGGCGAGGCGCTCACGCCCGCCGCGCTGCACCGCGTTCTGTTCGAGCCCGGCTTCTCCACCCGGACGACGGTGACCGAGACGTCCGGCCGCGGCGTCGGCCTCGACGTCGTGCGCTCGGCGGTCGAGGGACTCGGCGGAACCGTCGAGGTGTCGAGCATCCCGGGATCCGGGACCACCTTCGTGCTGACCCTGCCCGTGACCCTGGGCGTCGTGCGCTGCCTGGTCGTGCGCTGCGGCGACGAGCGGTACGGCGTGCCGCTGCCCGGCGTCCTCGAGACGGTGAGCCTACGAGACAGCGAGGTGCACGAGGTCGCGGGCGTGCCGGTCGTGGTCCGGCACGACGAGCCGGTCCCGCTCGCCGACCTCGGTCGCGAGCTCGCCAGCCCCGGCGAGCGCCGCGCGCGCGTCGCCGTCCTGGCCCGTACGTCGGGCGAGACGCTCGCGTGGGCCGTCGACGAGGTCGAGGGCGAGCGCGAGGTCGTCGTGAAGCCGCTCGGCGACTTCCTCGGCCACGTGCCCGGCACCTCGGGCGCGACCATCGACGACGACGGCTCGGTCCTGCTGCTGGTCGACCTGCGCGAGCTGGCCGGTCGTCGTGGGCAGACGCCCGTTCTCGAGGCGGTCGTCGACAGCGAGCCCGACGCCGACCGCCCGCGCGGCACCGCCCGCGCCGAGGAGGGCACCCGTCCGCGGGTGCTCGTGGTCGAGGACTCCGTCGGCGTCCGCGAGCTGCAGCGCACGATCCTCGAGAGCGCCGGCTACGACGTGCTCACCGCGGTCGACGGCCTCGACGGAGCCGCGCACCTGCAGCGCCCGCCGGTCGACCTCGTGCTGTCCGACGTCGAGATGCCGGGCATGGACGGCTTCACGCTCACCCGCACGATCCGCCGCACGCGCGGCTGGGAGAACGTGCCGGTCGTGATCATGACGTCGCGCGGCGACGACGCCGACAAGCGCGCGGGCCTCGACGCCGGCGCCGATGCATACCTGCTCAAGTCCGAGTTCGACCAGGCCGTCCTGGTCGATGCCGTCCGACGCCTCGTCGGCCGCTGAAGGAGGAACCGTCATGTCCGAGCGCAGGGTCACCGTCGTCGTCGCCGACGACAGCCCCGTCATGCGTCGCATCGTCACCGGCGTCCTCGAGGGCGCGGGCTTCGACGTGGTGCAGGCCGAGGACGGCATGGAGGCGGTGCAGCAGGTGTTCCGCACCATCCCCGACGTCGTCGTGCTCGACGTGCAGATGCCGCGCGTGAGCGGGTACGTCGCCGCGCGCGTGCTGAAGGACGACTGGCAGACCGCCGACGTCCCGGTCCTCTTCCTGACCTCGCTCAACGCCGCGAGCGACCGGTACTGGGGCGCTCGCGCGGGGGGCGAGCGCTTCCTGACCAAGGACTTCGAGGCGCCCGAGCTGGTCGAGGCCGTCACGTCCGCCATGACCGCGGCCGAGGCCGCGCGCGGCGGACGCGCCCTGCGCGCCGACCCGGTCGAGCTGTCGGACGACGACGTCCTCGCCCGCGTGTGCGACATCCTCGACCGCAAGCTCTTCGAGGCGTCGGTGACGCAGGACGTCACGACCATCGCCGCCGACGTGCACGGGTTCGAGGAGACGGTGGCGGCCGTGCTCGGCTCGCTGCAGAACATCGTCGACTGCGACCTCGTCAGCGTGATCCTGCTCGACGGGATCGCGAGCTCCCCGGAGGCGACGTACGTGTCGGTAGCCCGCGAGGTGAGCGACACCCACTACCGCCAGTTCCTGGACTCCATCGTGGGTGCCGTGGACCAGACGACCGGCGGCCGCACGTCCGTCGCCGAGCTGGCCTGCCTCATCGCCGACCCGCACGGCCGGCTCGGCGCCGCCGAGGTCGAGGACGCGCCGATGGCGACGTTCCTGTCGATGCCGCTGCGCGCCGGCGGACGGCTGCTCGGCACGCTCGCCCTCTCGAGCAGCTCGCCGGACGCGTTCGGCGAGTCGGCGCTCGCGACGCTGCGCCTGGTCGCGGGTCCGGCGGCCGTCGTCATCGACCACGCGCGCCTGTCTGGCGTCCGGGTCTGAGCCGGGCGGCCCGCTCGGGGGAGCGGGGTTAGGGTCAGCGCATGAGCGAGGCGGTGGAAGGTGCGCTGACGGCGTCGTCGGCCGTGCCGCGCCCCGTCGGCGAGGCGGGCTTCCGCGACACGATGGCGCGCTTCGCGACCGGCGTGACGGTCGTCACGTGCGTGCAGGACGGCTTCGACCACGCCATGACGGCGAACTCCTTCACCTCCGTATCGCTCGACCCGCCGCTGGTCCTCGTCTGCGTCGAGGACGACTCGCGGTTCCACGAGGCCCTCTCCGCGGTCGGCACCTGGGCGGTGAGCGTCCTGGCCGAGCACCAGAAGGGCCGCGCCTCGTGGTTCGCCACGCGGGGGCGCCCGCTCGTCGCCCAGTTCGACGCCACCCCGACCCACCGGGGCGAGCTCTCGGGGGCCCTGCTGCTCGACGGGGCGCTGGCCCACCTCGAGTGCCGCACGGTCGCCGTGCACCGAGCCGGCGACCACGACATCGTCGTGGGGGAGGTCCTCGGCCTCGCGGCTGCCGACGGCCGCCCGCTGCTGTACTTCGGGCACGGGTTCCGCACGCTGGGTGACTGACCCCGCACGCGCGGCGGCGTACGCCGGGTCCGCGGTGAACTTCCCGACGTGGTGATTCGTCGTACTCGTGAGTCACCCGTACGCTGGGCTGACTCCCTGGACCTTCCGCGCAGTGCCGCGCGGGCCGCCACCGACGCCCCGTAGGACCTTCTTCGTGACCAGCTCTGCGCCGACCAGCCTCGCCGAGGACCTCCCGGACCCCTCGGGCCGCCGATCCGGCCCCCGCTGGGGCCTGTGGGCGGGTGTGGGCGCGGCCGCCGTCGCGGTCGTGTACCTCGGGCTCGTCGCCGGCACCGGCGACGGCCTGCCGCGCGGCACGACCGCGGCCGGCGTCGAGGTAGGCGGGATGTCGGAGACCGAGGCGGTCGCGACCCTGACCCAGGCTCTCGACGCGCAGGCCAAGGCGCCGATCCCGGCCACCGTGAACGGCGACCCGGTGAGCATCGCTCCCGACTCCGCCGGCCTGTCCTTCGACGCCGAGGCGACCGTCGCCGGCCTGTCCGGTCGGATCTGGAACCCGCTCACCCTGCTCTCGCAGTTCACCGGCGGCCCGGTCCTCGACCCCGTCGTCGACGTCGACCAGGCGCGCCTCGACGAGACCGTGAAGGGCATCGCCGCCGACGCCGACGCGCCGGCCCAGGAGCCCGCCGTCGTCGTGAAGGGGGTCTCCGTCACCGTCACGCCGGGCGCGAAGGGCACCGTGGTCGACCAGGACGCCGCCAAGGCGGCCGTCACCGCGGCCTACCTCCGCACGAAGGACCCCGTCACCATCCCCGTGGTCGAGGCCGACCCGACCGTCTCCGACGACGCCGCGCAGCAGGCGGCCGACAAGGCCAAGGCCGCGGTCTCGGCGCCGGTCGTCGTCACCGCCTCGGGCATCCAGGCGACCATCCCGCCGGCTGCGATCGCCAAGGCCCTCAGCTTCACCGCGAAGGACGGCGCGCTCGCCCCCGCGCTCGACGGCACGGTGCTGCGCGCCGCGATCGCCGCGCGCCTCGCGTCGGTCGAGACCCCCGGCCGCGATGCGACGTGGAACGTCGCGAGCGGCAAGCCGGTCGTCGTCCCGTCGAAGGTCGGGCGCGGCGTCAACCCCGAGCTGCTCGCGACCGGCGTGCTCGGCGTCCTCGACAAGTCCGGTGCCGAGCGCACCGTCGTCGCGCAGATCGGCGCCATCCCGCCGAAGCTGTCGACCGAGCAGGCCAAGGCCCTCGGCGTCACCGAGCAGATGTCGACCTTCACCCAGCACTTCCCGTACGCCGCCTACCGCGTGCAGAACATCGGCCAGGCCGCGAAGCGGATCAACCGCACGCTGCTGCTCCCGGGCCAGACGTTCTCGCTCAACGACACGCTCAAGGAGCGCACCGTCGCGAACGGCTACACCAAGGGCTTCGTCGTCGGCCCCGGCGGCGTATTCAAGGAGGACCTCGGCGGCGGCGTCTCGACGTCGGCCACGGCCACCTGGACCGCCGCGTTCTACGCCGGCCTGCAGCGCGTGCACACCCAGGCGCACTCGATCTGGATCCCGCGCTACCGCGCCGGTCTCGAGGCCACCGTCGCGTGGGGCCAGTTCGACATGTCGTTCAAGAACGACACCCCGCACGCGGTGCTCATCACCACGATCATGAAGAACACCTCGATCACCGTGCAGATCTGGGGCACCAAGGTCTACGACGACATCAAGGCCGTCTCGGGCCCGCGCTACGGCACGACCGCGACGCCGGCGACGCAGTACGACTCGACCGCGACCTGCCACGCGCAGAGCGGTCAGCCGGGCTTCTCGATCGACGTGTTCCGGGTCTTCATCAAGGACGGCGCCGAGGTGAAGCGGGAGAAGATCACCACCCGCTACCGCCCCAGCCCCACGGTGAAGTGCGGTGTCGACCCGGCGAAGGTGTCGCCGAGCCCGTCGGTCAGCCCGACGCCCAGCGGCACCGGCAAGCCCTCCGCGTCGCCGACGAAGTCGCCCACCAAGCCGGCCTGACGCGGTCGGCGCGGCCTGACAGGTCCTTCCCAGGAAACTCCCAGGGAAGGCCGGTTCACTGGTGCTCGTGACCACCGAGACCCGCCCCAAGCTCCTCGTCGTCGACGACGAGCCCTACATCGCCGACCTGCTGTCCACCGGCCTGTCGTTCGTGGGCTTCGACGTCCGCACCGCGCCCGGCGGACAGGAGGCGCTCACGCTCGTCCGCGACTGGCGGCCCGACGCCCTCGTGCTCGACGTGATGATGCCCGGGGTCGACGGCTTCGAGGTCACCCGCCGGCTGCGTGCGGAGGGCCGCTCGGTACCGGTGCTGTTCCTGACGGCGAAGGACTCCGTCGAGGACAAGGTCACCGGCCTCACGATCGGCGGCGACGACTACGTCACGAAGCCGTTCAGCCTGGAGGAGGTCGTCGCCCGCGTCCGCGCCCTGCTGCGTCGTGCAGGTCAGCAGGAGCTCGTGGACGACGGCCGTCTCCGGTACGCCGACGTCGTGCTCGACGACGACGCGCACGAGGTGACGCGCGACGGCCAGCTCATCGACCTCACGCCGACCGAGTTCTCGCTGCTGCGCTTCCTCCTCCTCAACGCGGGACGGGTGGTGTCCAAGGCGCAGATCCTCGACCACGTCTGGGCCTACGACTTCGGCGGCGACGGAGCCGTCGTCGAGTCCTACATCTCCTACCTGCGCAAGAAGATCGACGCGCCGTTCGACGTGCCCCTGATCCGCACGGTGCGCGGTGTCGGCTACTCGATCCGGGTCCCCTCGGGCGACGCATGATGAAGTCCGGCGCATCGCTGCACACCCGCCTCACCGTCGGCGTCCTCGTCCTGACGGCGGTCGGACTGCTCCTCGCCGCCGTCGCGACCAACGTCCTCCTGCGCACCTACCTCGTGGCCGGTCTCGACCAGCAGCTGATGTCGGCGCCGCGCTTCGAGGGCGGCCTCCCCGAGCAGGGCGGCGGCAGCTCCTCGCGCCCGCAGCTGCCGAGCCCGTTCGTGATCACCCGCATCGACAGCCAGGGGACGATCACCAACCAGATCCGCGGGACGCAGGTCGGCGACCTGCCCTCGCCGGACGTCTCGGGCATCGCGGCCGCGCAGGTGCAGTCCTCGCACGGCCAGCCCTTCGACCTCGCGTCGGCCGACGGCTCGACGACGTACCGCGCGGTGGCCTTCCCGGCGCGCGACGGCAGCGGCAGCGTCACCGTCGTCGCCATCCCGACGAGCAGCGCCGACGACACCGCGCGCAAGATCGCGCTCGCGTCCCTCGCCGTCGGCCTGTTCACCCTCGGCCTCGTGGGGCTGCTCTCGCGCTACGTGATCCGGGTGGGCCTGCGCCCGCTCGACCAGATCGAGCAGACCGCCGAGCGGATCGCCGCCGGCGACCTGTCCGAGCGCGTTCCCGAGATGCCCGAGGGCACCGAGATCGGGCGGCTGTCGGACTCGCTCAACACGATGCTCGGCCAGATCGAGGAGGCGTTCGCGGAGCGCACCGAGAGCGAGAACCGGCTGCGCCGCTTCGTCTCCGACGCGAGCCACGAGCTGCGCACGCCGCTCACCGCCATCCGCGGGTACGCCGAGCTCTCGCGCACCGGCGTCTACACCGACGACGAGTCGCGCACCCGCGCGGCCGCGCGCATCGAGGAGGAGGCCGCGCGGATGGGTGTCCTCGTCGACGACATGCTCCTGCTCGCGCGGCTCGACCAGCAGCGTCCGCTGGAGCGCGCCCCGCTCGACGTCGTCGACGTCGTCGAGGCGGCCGCCGAGGGCCTGCGCGCTGCTGCACCCGACCGCGAGGTGGTCGTGAGCGGCGTGGGCTCTGCGCGGATCCTCGGCGACGCGATGCGCCTGCGCCAGGTGGTCGACAACCTCGCGACCAACGCGCGCGTGCACACGACGCCGGGTACGTCGATCACCTTCGACGTCGAGGCGTCGGACGGCTGGGCGCGCCTCTCGGTGCGCGACGAGGGTCCGGGCATGGACCCGGTCGAGGTCGAGCGTGCGTTCGAGCGCTTCTACCGCGGCGACCCGTCGCGCACGCGCGCCCGCGGTGCGGGCACCGGCCTCGGACTGTCGATCGCCCAGGCGGTCGTCGGTGCGCACGGCGGCGACGTCGCGCTCGTGTCGTCGCCCGAGGGCGGTACGACGGTCACGCTGCGGCTCCCGCTCGCGCAGGAGCCGGCCGTGGTCGAGGCCGCGAACGTCTGAGCCGCAAGGTCTTCCGGCGTCAGAGCCGCTCGGCGACGAAACGAAGCCGCACGTAGTCGATCCACCAGCCCGGCTCGCCGTCGGGCCGGCGGTCGAGGCCGAGGGTCGACGCGTGCGTGTCGACCGCGTGGTCGAACGCGGCGCGCGACGCGTGAGGGACATCGTCGACGAGCACCGCGCCGAACATGCGCGCCCAGTCGGCCGCGGTGTCGCCGGGGGGCAGCGCCGTCGTGCGGTCGTAGAGGCCGACCAGGCGCACCCGGAAGCCGTTGCGCTCCAGGCGGGCGGCCTGCTCGCCCGGCGTCGGGAACGACCACGTGGAGCGCACGTCGGGGTCGAGCCCCACCTCGCGCCGCGCGGCGCGGATCGCCTCGGTGACACGGTGGACGTTGCCGTCTCCGCCCATCTCCACCACGAGCCGGCCGCCGGGCCGCAGCGCGTCGGAGAGCGCTGCGACGACGTCGTCCTGGCGCGGCATCCAGTGCAGGGCCGCGTTGGACAGGACCGCGTCGTAGCCGTCCTCGGGCACCACGGCGCGGACGGCGTCGCGGTCCTGCGCGTCGACCCGGTGGAACGCCACCTCGGGGTGCTCGGCGCGGGCGACGTCGAGCATCGCGGCGTCGGCGTCGATCCCGACGACCTGCGCGCCCGCGGCGGCGAGCTCGGCCGCCTGGTGGCCGGTGCCGCACCCGACGTCGAGGATCCGCTCGCCGGGCTGCGCCCCGAGCAGGTCGAGCAGCGCAGCGCCGTACGACGTGACGAACGAGAACGACCGGTCGTAGCCCTGCGCATCCCAGCTGCTCATGGCGCCACCCTGCCGCACCATCCAGGAAGTGAGACAGATCGTTCCGAATGGCGAGACGCTCGCGAGGGTGTCAGTTCAGCCGGGCGCGGGCCTGGCGGGCGATGCGCCGGGCGTGCTCGGCCTCGAGCGGCATCGGGCCGGCCACGGTGTCGGCGTACTCCTCGAGCACCAGCGACGCCTCGGGGTAGCGGCCGACGGCGATGAGCGCCTCGCCGTAGTCACGACGCAGCCCGAGGTCGTGGCGGGGGAGCAGCAGCGCGAGCTCGGCGGCCCAGAGGCGGTGCCGCGCGCGCTCGGGGGTGGACGCCCAGACGCGCACGTTGCCCAGGACGCGGTCGATCGTGTCGATCGGGTCGTGCGGGCGCAGGTGCTCGGGCTTGAGCGAGCGGCCGGTGCCGGCGACGAGCTCGCGCGCGCGGTCGTAGGGGAGCAGTCGGCCGCCGGACCACGGGTCGACGAGCACGCGGGTGCCGTCGGGGTCGCCGACGCCCACGACGAAGTGGCCGGGCAGCCCGACGCCGTACGCCGGGATCCCGGTGCGCCGCGCGACCTCGGTCCACACGGTCGACAGCAGGATCGGCAGGCCGCGCCGGTCGCGCAGGACCTCGGTGAGCAGGTTCGCCTCGAGCCGGGAGTAGTCGGTCGACTCACCGGCGAAGCGGCCGAGCACCGTGCGCAGCCGCAGGTCGTCGCGGCCCTCGTGGGGGACCGCGGACGCGAGCGCGTCGAGCTCGGTGAGGCCGTGCCGCAGCAGCAGGTCGAGCCCGTCGCCGGCCAGGACGTCGTCGGGGAGCGCCTCCGCCGAGATCAGCAGCAGGGCCAGGTCGAGCCGCACGTCGTCGGGGTCGCCCGCCGCGCCGCCGGCGCAGCCCGCCGCGAGCGCGCCCCCGGCCGTCGCCTTCGGCGCCGCGGGCTGCGCCGCGGCTGTCGCCGGCCGGGCGGTCGCGCCGGATTGCGCCGCAGACTCCAGCGCGGCGATCAGCGCGGCGAAGGAAATCGACATCACCAGCGCGGCGGCGGTGATCACCCGGCCGGTGCGGGCCAGCCCGAGCGCGACCGACTCGTCGTTGTCGGCGCTGGTCTGCCCGCCGGCCAGCCAGAACTCCCGGATCCGCGCGATCAGGAACACCTCGTAGTCCATCGACAGCCCGAAGGCGATGCAGAACAGCAGCACCGGCATGTTGGCCACCAGGGTTCCGGTGGACGTGGTGCCCAGTGCATTCAGGTGGCCCTCCTGGAAGATCCAGACCATCGCGCCGAACGTCGCACTGAGCGAGA
>JBGAJT010000081.1:0-11876 GCA_044224785.1 Candidatus Nanopelagicales bacterium
TGCACGTCGTCGACGGCTCCGCGGTGTCGGCGAACCTCGGCGTCAACCCGTCGCTGACGATCACCGCGCAGGCCGAGCGCGCGATGTCGTTCTGGCCCAACAGGGGCGACGTGGACCCGCGCCCCGCGCTCGGCTCGGAGTACGTGCCGGTCGCGCCGGTGGCCCCGCGCCGCCCGGTCGTCCCGGAGGGCGCACCCGGCGCCCTGCGCCTCCCCCTCGTCGACGTCCGCCACAGCGGCACCCGCGAGCCCACCCCCACCGACTGACGCGCGTGTTGCTCCCCTTGTTGGGGTGGAACGGCCGGCTTCACCCCAACAACCCGAGCAGCACGCGGGGTCAGGCGGTGGCTCGGGCCGCTTCGGCGAGGGTGCGGACGCGGGCGATGTCGGCGTCGGTGTAGGGGCCGTTGACCCCGGAGATCACGGCCAGCTGCATGCCGTGCTTGAGGCCGAGCTTGTAGATCTCCTTGACCTTGGCCCACTCGATGTTGCGGCCGACGGTGAAGTCCTCGTAGCGGCCCTCGAGCGCGAGCACCACCGTCTCGGCGAGGCAGGCGTAGGCGACGCCCGCGGGCAGACCGATGTCCTTCATGCGTACGTCGTCACCCGGGAGCTCGATCTCGCCGGACTCGATGACGAGCACGTCCGGGCGCTTCGCGACGTCCTCCGCCGACAGGTCGAGCGGCCGCGCGACGTCGGTGATCACGCAGCCCGGCTTCACGGCCATGATGTCGAGCACGCGCTTGCCGGCACCCGAGGTCGCCGTGACGATGAGGTCCATCTCGGCGAGGTGCTCGCCGGGCTTCGCGGCCACGTGGATGGTCGCGCGCGGGTGGTCGCGCTCGATGTCGTCCTTGAGCGCGAGCAGCTTCGCCGTCTCCGGCGACACCAGCCACAGGTCGTCGCACGACAGCGCGAGCAGCCGCGAGCAGACCGAGCCGATGGCGCCGGTGGCGCCGACGACCATCGCGCTGCCCTTCATCCGGCCCTGGTCGTCGAACTCGGCCAGGCCGAGCTTCTCGAGCGCGTCGTGCGCGGCCCACAGCGCACCGGACGCGCTGTAGCTGTTGCCCGTCGTGATCGGCAGCGGAGCACGTCGCGACACCGTCACCCCGGCGTCGCCCACGACCTTCGTGAACGCGCCGAGGCCCATCACCTGCGCGCCCTTCTTGCGCGCGATCTCCGCGGCCTCGAGCAGCTTGCCGTAGGTGAACTCCGGGCTGTGCGCGAGCAGCTCCTTCGGGGTGCCGCCGACGCTGATCAACCACCCCTCCGCCTCGGCGCCGGTCGGCGAGGTGATTCCGGTGACGTGGCTGAACACGAACGGCGGCAGGTAGGCCACGCCCTTCTCGACCAGGTCCATCACCGGTGCCGGGGCGACCTTCGAGATGGTCGCGAGCGGCTCGACGGTCGTGAAGAACTTCTGCGACAGCGGGTGGATCACGAACGCGAACCGGCTGCGCCGCCGGAACCCGTTGGGCCACAGCAGCCTCGGCTTGAGGCCCGCGTCGACGATCATGTCGAGCAGGTCGTCGTCGGTGAGCCGGCCAGAACCGGCGGAGACGGCGAGCATCATCGCCTCGAGCACCGCCGGCGTCACTGTGACGTCGAAGGGCTGCGGCGTCGTGTCGAGCACCAGGTCGACGTCGCTCGCAGCGAGGTCGGCGAGGCGCTCGTCGGAGACCGCGGTCGTGATGACGGTCTTGCGCGCGAGGGCGAGGTCGCCGAACCCGGTGAGCTCGTCGTACGTCGCGACGACGACGTGGCAGTCGGCGGCGGCCCGACGAGCCATCGCGTTCGACAGCCGGTGCCCAGGCGTGGGCACGGACAGGCGCGAGGTCCCGGGGACGAAGCGCACCGGCGCCTTCACCACGTCGGAGGCCAGGCGCAGGACGGGGTTGGAGTGCAGCGCCGCCGAGACGTCCCAGCGCATGAGCGGCTCGGCGAACTCGAAGTTCTCCGTCCACTCCCGCAGCACCCGCACCGTGCGCGCGTGGTTGTCGCCGCCGAGCACGAGGGTGCGCGCGTTGGTGAAGTAGCCCGGCATCTCGTTCTGCACCGAGCGCACGGCCCACTCCGCCAGCACGTCGCGCAGCGCGTGCCCGTCGGTGACGGGTACGGCGTCGGTGGCCCGGCGCACCCGCTCGATCGCCTCGAGCTCGCCGTCGTAGAGGCCGGTCGCCCGCGCCTCGCGGATGCCCGTGACCGCGATGGCGTCGGCCGAGCCGGCCCACTCGCGCACGAGCGTCTCGGCCAGGCGCACGTCGCCGTCGGTGCCGACGCGCCGGATCCGGACGTCGTGGTCGAGGAAGCGCACGGTCTCGTCGTAGTCGCGCTCGGAGGGAGCGAGGCTGACGTTGACGACGAGCAGCGGGTCCGGGCCGTTCATGGCGATCTCCAGGGTGGGACGGGTCAGACCATCGCCGCGGAGCCGATCTCGGGGTGCGCCGCCCAGAAGTCGAGCATCCGGTCGGCGTACGACGTGAAGCCCGGGCAGCTCACGCCGGTGCCCTCGAGGTCCGCGAGCGCGTTCGTGGTGTCGTAGTGCGTGGGGGAGACGAGGTAGTCGAGCGCCTCGGCCGGCACGGCGAGGAGCCTCTCGAGACCCGGCACCGACGACAGCAGCGCGCGGGTCGGGCTCGCCGGCAGGCGCACCCACACGACCTTCTTTCCGAGCCGTCCCGCGATGACGTCGACGGCGGTGCGGATGGTCGGCGGGTGCGGGTCGGTGAGGGCGTAGGTGCGACCGAGCGAGCGGTCGAGGACCGACAGCGCGTCCATCGCGTCGAGCACGTAGTCGCGCGGCACGAGCGACGCCACGACGGCGTCGGGGTCCGCGAGCCGCGGGACGAAGGCGAACGGCCCGGGCTGGCGGCGCAGGAACGTCGCGTACATGTAGGGCCCGTCGAACTTCTGCGTCTCGCCGGTCTGGGAGTCGCCGACGACGATCCCGGGGCGGTAGATGGTCGTCGGCACGCCGGCGTCGCGTGCCGCACGCACGAGCACCTCGGCGTCGTACTTCGTGGACTCGTAGTGGTTGAGGAACTCCTGGCCCTGCTCGAGGTCGTCCTCGCGGAAGGTGCCGTCGTAGCGGCCGCTGACGTAGCAGGTGCTCACGTACTGCAGCCGCTGCAGCCGCGGGAGGTCGCGGCAGAGGTCGAGTACGCGCTCCGTGCCGCCGACGTTCACGTGGCGGGCGATCTGCTCGTCGACGGCGAGGTCGTAGACCGCGGCCAGGTGCCAGACCTCCACGATGTCCTCGCGCAGCTCGTGCATCCCCTCGACACCGAGGTCGGCGACGGTGATGTCGCCCTCGACCAGGCGGATCCGGCCGCGGACGTGCGGGTGCCGGGCCTCGAGGGTCGCGACGCGCGCGACCGCGGTCGGCAGGTGGTGGCGCTGCACGACGCACACGGCGTCGGCCCCCACGCGTCGGGCCAGCAGCCGCGGCAGCAGCGCCGAGCCGAGGAACCCGGGGAAGCCGGTCATGAGCAGCGCGGGCACGGGGATCGCCTTCTCGGGTACGTCGGATCTCGGGTCGCTCGGACCCCGACGCCCGCTCCCGGCAGGCGCGCAGGCCCACGCTCATCCTTCTGCCGCGAACGATCCGTGTCGCGGCCTGCGGCGAGGGGGTCGTCACATCGGGCGTGAGTGGAAGGAATGTTGCTCTCTTAGCAACGAATGGCACATTCAGTGACTACGGCGGGTCAGTCGGC
Source organism: Candidatus Nanopelagicales bacterium (assembly GCA_044224785.1). Taxonomy (GTDB): domain Bacteria; phylum Actinomycetota; class Actinomycetes; order S36-B12; family CAIYMF01; genus Longivirga. The sequence goes on from JBGAJT010000081.1 coordinate 3,716, forward strand.
GTCGCGCCAGGAGGCCCAGAGGGCGGCGTAGGCGCCGCCGGCGGTCACGAGCTCGTCGTGGGTGCCGAGCTCGCTGACCCGGCCGTCCTCGACGACCGCGATCCGGTCGGCGTCGTGCGCGGTGTGCAGCCGGTGCGCGATCGCGATCACCGTGCGGCCCGACAGGACAGCGTTCAGGGAGCGCTCCAGGTGGCGGGCCGCGCGCGGGTCGAGCAGCGACGTCGCCTCGTCGAGCACCAGGGTGTGCGGGTCGGCGAGCACCAGGCGCGCGAGCGCGAGCTGCTGGGACTGCCCGGGCGCGAGCCCGTGGCCGCCCTGGCCCACCGTGGTGCCGAGGCCCTCAGGGAGCTCGTCGTACCAGGGCCGCGCGTCGACGGCGTCGAGGGCCGCGATCAGCGCGTCGTCGTCGGCGTCGGGGCGCGCGAGCAGGAGGTTGTCGCGCAGCGTGCCCACGAAGACGTGGTGCTCCTGGTTCACCAGCGCCACCTGCGTGCGCACCGACTCGGCCGGCATGCGCGCGAGCTCGGCGCCGCCCATCTCGACGGTCCCCGTGCGCGGCGCGTAGATGCCCGCCATCAGCCGGCCCAGCGTGGACTTGCCCGCACCCGACGGCCCGACCAGCGCGAGGCGCTCGCCGGGGGCGACGTCGAGGTCGATGCCGTGCAGCACGTCGCGCCCGGCGCGGTAGCCGAAGCGCACGTCGTCGACGACGAGCCGGTCGTCGGCCGGCTCGAGGTCGGCGTCGGTCTCTGGGTCGGGAACGTCGCGCACGCCGACGAGCCGCGCGAGCGACGCCTGGCCGACCTGCAGCTCGTCGTACCACATGAGGATGAGGTCGACCGGCTCCACGAGCATCTGCGTGAGCAGCAGCCCGGTCGTCAGCTGCCCCAGGGAGATCTGGCCCTGCGACACCTGCCAGCCGCCCCACACGAGGACGCCGAACAGCGGCAGCACGTAGCCCATCTCGATGAACGGGAACCACGAGCAGCGCAGCCACAGCGTGTACCGCTCCCAGGAGACCCAGCGGCGGATCCGCGCGTCGGTGACGCCGATGCGCGGCTGCTCGAGGCGGTAGAGCTCGACCGTGCTCGCGGCGTCGACGGTCTCCGCGACCGACGCCGACACCTGCGCGTAGGTCGAGGACTCGGCGCGGTAGGACTGCGGCGCGCGGGCGAAGTACCAGCGCGACGACAGCCAGATCGGGAGGACCCCGAGCAGCCACGGCAGCGCGAGGGTCGGCGCGGTGAAGACCAACGCGACGCCGACGAGCAGCGCGGTGACGATCGCGATGGCGATCTCGGGGATCGCGTGCCGCACGGCCCAGGTGAGCCGGTCGATGTCGGTCGTGGTGCGCGACACGAGGTCGCCGGTGCCGGCCCGCTCGACGACGCCGGTCGGCAGGTTCACGGCGCGCGTGAGGAAGTCCTCGCGCAGGTCCGACAGCACGAGCTCGCCGACGATGCCGGCGCGCAGGCGCGACATGCGCGTGAAGATCGTCTGCACCACGAGGGCCGCGACGAAGATCAGCGCGGCCTGGTCGATCGACCAGTGCGTCGGTTCCCCGGTGAGCCCGTTGACGATCCCGCCGAGCACGAACGGTCCGGCGAGTCCGGCGACGGCCGCGACCGCGTGCATCGCGATGACCGCCGCGAACGCGCGGCGGTGCCGGCCGAGCAGGTGCCGGGTGTAGCGGCGGACCGTCTCGTCGGAGGCGATCGGCAGCGACTGACCGGTGAGCGTCGACGCGGCGACGGCGTCCTCGGGGGGCCTCATCCCGCGCTCACCTCCTCGCGCGTCACGACGGCGCGGTACAGCGGCTCGTCGCGCAGCAGCTCGCGGTGCCTGCCGCTGGCGACGACGACGCCGTCGATCACGAGCGACACCGAGTCGCTGCGGTCGAGCATGAGCGGCGAGGACGTCAGCACGACCGTGGTCATGCCGGGACGGATCTCGCGCAGCCCCGACGCGATGCGCGCCTCGGTGTGGGAGTCGACCGCGCTCGTCGGCTCGTCGAGCACGAGCACCGGCGGGTCGACGACGAGCGACCGGGTGAGCGCGAGCCGCTGGCGCTGGCCGCCCGACAGCGAGCGGCCGCGCTCGGTGATCCGCGCGCGCATCGGGTCGGACACGTCGGGGGAGGAGTCGACGAGCGCGTCGAGGACGTCGTACGCCGACGCCGCCGCGACCGCGTCCGACACCGAGATCCGACCGGAGCGCGGCAGGTCGAGCAGCTCGGCGAGGGTGCCGGACAGGAGCACCGGGTCCTTGTCCTGCACCACGATCCACGAGCGCAGCTGCTCCCGCGGCACGGCCGAGAGCGGGACGCCGTCGAGCGCGACGTCGCCGCCGTCCTCGCCGAGACCGGCGAGGCGCATCGCGAGCGCGTCGGCGGTCGACTGCTCCGCGCACACGACCGCGGTCAGCTGGCCGGGGCGCACGACGAGGCCCGACACCGGGTCGACGAGCGTGGCCGACGCGGGGTCGAGGGACTCGACGGCCGTGGGCTCGGTGCTGCGTGAGCGCTCGAGGCGCAGCACCGCGACGACGCGTCCGGCGGCGACGTAGGCACGGGTCCACTTCTGCGCGGTCTCGGTGAAGGTGCGCAGCGGCAGGAGGAGGAACGCGGAGAGGCCGTAGAACATCACGAGCTGCCCGACGTCGAGCTGGCCGGCGACGACGAGCTTCGCGCCGACCCACGTGACGACCACGACGAACAGCCCGGGCAGCGCGACCTGCTCGGCGTCGAGCAGCGAGTGCACCTTCGCCGAGCGCACCGCGGCCGCGCGGACCTCCTGCGACGCGTCGCGGAACCGGCGCAGGAACAGCTCCTCGCCGCCGATGCCCCGCAGCACGCGCAGGCCGGCGACGGTGTCGGTCGCGAGCGCGGTGGCTGCACCGACCTTGGTGCGCTGGTCGGACTCGGCGCGCTCGAGCGGGCGCAGCAGCGGTCCGACGGCGAGCGCGAGCAGCGGGATGCCGACGATGACGACGGCGCCGAGCAGAAGCGACGCGTGCAGCAGGACGGCTGCCACCACGATGAACGCGACGATGCCGCCGACGAAGCGGGCCAGGACGTCGAAGCCGTTGCCGATCTTCTCGACGTCGCCCGACGTGACGGCCACGACCTCACCGGTGCCGACGTGCTGACGCAGCTCGTGGCCCATCCGCACCGCGTTGCGCGTGATGAGCTGCTGGGTCCGGCTGCCGGCGGTGATCCAGTTGGTCACCGCCATCCGGTGCCGCAGGATCCCCGCGGCCGCCTGGACGATGCCGAGGGTGAGCACGAGCGCCGCGGCGCGCAGCACCGCGCCGTTGTCGCCATCGGACGCGCCCTGCACCGCCGCGCCGATGCCGATCGGGATGGCGGCCTGGGCGAGCATCCAGAGGATGCCCCAGGCGATGCCCGCCGCCAGGGTGCGCCACTGCGCCCGCGTCATCCACCAGAGGAACGCCCTGGTCGAACGCAGGTCCGGGACCCCCGGGTCGTCCAGGGGGAGGCGGGCGAGGGACATGGCCCGTCGAGACTACGTCCGACGAGCGGTCCCGGTCGCCGCGGTTTCTCCGGCGATGGGCCGCCTGGACCGGACCTCCTCCGGCACGCGGGTGCCGCCGACGGGTCGGTCGCTCGCACCGGCCCGGGACTCGCTAGTTTCGTCCTCGACGAGGGGGCGCCCGCCCCCGCGCTGACGCCGAGTCCTGAGGTGACCCCCGTGTCCTTCCCGACCCCGCCCCCCGAGGGCGACGACAACCCGTTCGCGCCGCCGCCGGCCGACGGTTCGGGCGCTGTCCCGCCGCCCCCGCCGGCTCCGCCTGCTCCGCCGGCCCCGCCGGCCGCTCCGGCGCCCGACGCAGCCACCCCGCCGCCGGCGTACGGCAGCCCCGCGCCGCCGCCCCCGCCGGCGTACGGCGCCCCCGGCTACGGCGCCCCGCCGGTGCCCGCGGGCTACGGCTACACCGCGCCCCAGAACGGCAGCGGCACCGCGGCCCTGATCCTCGGCATCGTCGGCCTGATCTGCTGCGGCCTGTTCACCGGGATCCCGGCGATCATCCTGGGCCGCAAGGGCATGGCCCTGGCCGACGCCGGCCAGGCCAACAACCGCGGCGTGGCCCAGGCCGGCTACATCCTGGGCATCATCGTCACGGTGCTCAGCGTCCTCGGCATCATCGCCTGGGTCTTCCTGCTGGCCACCGGCCGGACGACGACCAGCACCTCCATCAGCCCCTGACCGGGGCCGGACGCGCGCGCGGGCGGGCGGTGGCCGACGACTACGATCGTCGGACACCGCCCGCTCCGCCGTTCCGGCACTGACGTAAGGACTCCGGTGAGCACCGTCTCCCACCGCCCCGTCCTCGTGGTCGACTTCGGTGCGCAGTACGCGCAGCTCATCGCCCGGCGGGTGCGCGAGGCCCGCGTCTACAGCGAGATCGTGCCCTCGACCATGCCGGTCGCCGAGATGCTGGCGAAGGACCCGGTCGCGGTGATCCTGTCCGGCGGCCCCTCCTCGGTCTACGCCGACGGCGCCCCGCAGGTCGACTCCGCGCTGTTCTCGACCGGGGTCCCCACGTTCGGCATCTGCTACGGCTTCCAGGCGATGGCGCTCGCCCTCGGCGGCGAGGTCGCGCGCACCGGGCTCTCGGAGTTCGGGCGTACGCCGCTCACCGTCACCGAGCCGGCGTCGGCGATCTTCGGCGGCCTGCCCACGGCGTCGTCGGTCTGGATGTCGCACGGCGACGCCGTGCACCGCGCGCCCGACGGCTTCACGGTCACCGCCGTCACCGACGGCGCGCCGGTCGCGGCGTTCGAGGACCGCGAGCGCCGGCTGGCGGGCGTCCAGTTCCACCCCGAGGTGCTGCACTCCGAGAACGGGCAGCAGGTCCTCGAGCACTTCCTCTACACCGTCGCGGGCATCGAGCCGACGTGGACGTCGGCGAACGTGATCGACGAGCAGGTCGAGGCGATCCGCGCGCAGGTCGGCGACAAGCTCGTCATCTGCGGCCTCTCCGGCGGCGTCGACTCCGCCGTCGCTGCCGCCCTCGTGCACAAGGCGGTCGGCGACAACCTCACCTGCGTGTTCGTCGACCACGGCCTGCTGCGCAAGGGCGAGCGCGAGCAGGTCGAGACCGACTACGTCGCGGCCACAGGCATCCGGCTCAAGGTCGTCGACGCGTCGGACCGCTTCCTCGACGAGCTCGACGGCGTCACCGACCCCGAGGAGAAGCGCAAGATCATCGGGCGCCTGTTCATCCGGGTGTTCGAGGACGCCGCGCGCGAGGTCGTGGCCGAGGCGGGGTCGCACGGCCAGGACGTCGAGTTCCTCGTCCAGGGCACGCTCTACCCCGACGTCGTCGAGTCCGGCGGCGGCACCGGCACCGCGAACATCAAGAGCCACCACAACGTCGGCGGCCTCCCCGACGACCTGCAGTTCTCCCTCGTCGAGCCGCTGCGCGCACTGTTCAAGGACGAGGTCCGCGCCGTCGGCGCCGACCTCGGCCTGCCGACCGCGATGGTCATGCGCCACCCGTTCCCCGGCCCTGGCCTCGCGATCCGCATCGTGGGCGCGGTGTCGCGCGAGCGCCTCGACGTCCTGCGCGAGGCCGACGCGATCGTGCGCGAGGAGACTGCTGCTGCCGGCGTCGACCGCGACATCTGGCAGCTGCCGGTCGTGCTGCTCGCCGACGTCCGCTCGGTGGGCGTGCAGGGCGACGGCCGTACCTATGGCCACCCGATCGTCCTGCGCCCGGTGTCCAGCGAGGACGCCATGACCGCCGACTGGTCGCGCCTGCCCTACGACCTGCTCAGCCGGATCTCCACGCGCATCACCAACGAGGTCCGCGAGGTCAACCGCGTCGTCCTCGACATCACCAGCAAGCCCCCGGGCACCATCGAGTGGGAATGACCCGAGACCGGAAGGATGGGCTTCTCCCGCTCCCTCGACGTCGACCGGGAGTGAACCGCTCTTCCTGAATGCCCTCGCATTTCCGGAAATGCAAGGGCATTCGCAGGATTCGAAGGCTCGCGACCGCTCGGCATCTACGGTGGCGCGCAGAGACGTCGATGCGGAACGAGGAGCGGGCATGGGGATCGAGCCGGACACCAAGGACTGGACCTGGGTGCTCGCGCGCCCGTGCCTGGAGTGCGGCTACGACGGCGCGCTCATCACGGCCGACGAGGTCGCTCCGCGCATCCGCGCGACGATCCCGGTCTACCGCCGAGCCCTGGCTGCGCCGGGTGCCGCCGTCCGGACGCGGGACGACCGCTGGTCGACGCTGGAGTACGCCTGCCACGTCCGCGACGTCCACCGGCTCTACGCCTACCGGCTCGGGCTGATGCTCGACCAGGACGACCCGCTGTTCCCCAACTGGGACCAGGACGAGTCGTCGACCGCGTACGCCGACGAGGACCCGGCCCTCGTCGCCGAGGAGCTCGCCGAGGCCGCGGACGAGATCGCCGACGCGTTCGACGGCGTCGAGGGCGAGCAGTGGCGGCGTACCGGACGACGCAGCGACGACAAGTCGTTCACCGTCGACACCTTCGCGCGCTACTACCTGCACGACATCGAGCACCACGCCTGGGACATCACCGGCGACCCCGCCGGCTCCTGGCTCTGACCCCCCGTAACGCTGGGGAACCTCAACTGCCTCTTAGGCATCCTGGGGCACCCTCACCCCATTCCGTTGCGCTGAAGGTGCCCCAGGCCGCCTAAGACGCAGCCAGGCTTCCCCACACTCGGGCACTGCATTGGGGAACCTGAACTGCCTCTTAGGCATCCTGGGGCACCCTCAGCGGGATCGACGGGGTCAGCGGTCGCCGTGGGCTCGTTCGGAGAGGGGCTGCCAGCGGCGCCAGTTCTCCAGGCGGCGCTCGTACTCGGCCTCGGCCATGCCCAGCGGCGCCTTCCCGAAGAAGACGCGCAGCGGCGGCTCGTCGAGATCGACGATCTCGAGGATCGCCTCGCGCGTCGCCGTCGGGTCGCCCTTGGGGGCGCGTGCGGTGGGGCGGTTGCGCGAGGCCTCGTGCGCCTCGGCGTACGCCGCCAGCTCGGTGGCCCGCACCGCCGACGCACCCGCCCAGTCGGTGTCGAACCCGCCGGGCTCGACGAGGGTGACCTTGATGCCGAGGGGCGCGACCTCGAGGGCGAGCGACTGGCTGAACGCCTCGAGCGCCCACTTCGACGCGTGGTAGAGCCCGAGTCCGACGAACGCCGTGATGCCGCCGATCGACGACACCTGCACGAGGTGGCCACTGCCCTGCTCGCGCAGGTAGGGGAGCGCGGCCTGCGTCACCCACAGCACGCCGAACACGTTGGTCTCGATCTGCGCGCGGGCCTCGGCCTCGCTGATCTCCTCGACCATGCCGAACAGCCCGTAGCCGGCGTTGTTCACGACGACGTCGAGCCGCCCGAACCGCGCGTGCGCCTCGGCGACGGCGACGAGCACCGCCTCGCGGTCGGTGACGTCGAGCGCCAGCGGCAGCACGGCGTCGCCGTACTGCTCGACGAGCGGGTCGAGGCTGCGTACGTCGCGAGCCGTCGCGGCGACCTGGTCGCCGCGCTCGAGCGCGGCCTCCGCCCACTCGCGTCCGAAGCCCCGCGACGTCCCGGTGATGAACCACGTCTTCATGCGCCCGACCCTACGGAGCCGGAGCCGTCCACGACCCTGTGTGTTCCGCCCGCGGGAACTGCTCGACCGACCGGCAGCCCGGCGACCGTTGGGGAGCCTGGGCTGCGTCTTAGGCGGCCTGGGGCACCTTCAGCGCGATTCCGGGTCAGAGGTCGCCGGCGAGGAGGAGGCGCAGGACCTCGGTCTCGCGGGCGGTCCAGGGCGGTGCGGTGCCGCTGGCGAGCAGCGCCTCGTGCGCGACGAGGGCCGCGGCGGGCGTCGTCCACACCGGGATCAGGCCGAGGTCGCGCTCGTAGTCGTCGAGGTCGGTCCGCCCGACGCCGTCGGAGACCTCCGCGCGGTAGTACGTCGATGTCATCTCGAACAAGGCGGCGGGGTCGTCGACGTCGGCCCTGCGCTCGACGACGTGCAGGACTGCGGTGCCGAGCCGGACGAGGGCGCGACCGGTCTCCTCGCGCAGCTCGCGATCCAGCGTCTGCCCGTGCGTCTCGCCCGCCTGCACGCCGCCGCCCGGCAGCTTGTGGTCGCCGGTCCTCGGCGT
>JBGAJT010000082.1:0-11856 GCA_044224785.1 Candidatus Nanopelagicales bacterium
ACCGCGAGGGCCTCGACCTCGTGCGCTGCACGGCGTACTCCGACTCCGCCAACGACGTCCCCATGCTGTCGGTGGTCGGGCGCGCGGTCGCGGTGAACCCCGACGGCGCGCTGCGCAAGCACGCGCGCGCGGTGGGCTGGGAGATCCACGACTACCGCCGCGCCCGGATGAACCAGCGCTACTACGTCCCCGCGATGGTGGCCGGCGCCGCCGGCCTGGGCATAGGTATCGGCCTCGGCATCGCCGCCGCGAAGAACCGCGACTGACGGGCGGAGGCGCGTCGTGCCCGTGGTGCAGCTGCGCGAGATCACCGACGACAACCGCGACGCGGTCCTGGCGCTTCGGGTGAGCGCCGAGCAGGACGAGTACGTCGGCGGCGTCGCGCAGTCGCTCGCGGAGGCGGTGGAGTATCCGGAGGCCAAGGCCTGGTACCGCGCGGTGTACGCCGACGACGAGCCGGTGGGGTTCGTGATGATCAGCGACGGCATCACCGACCCCGACCCGACCCTGCTCGGTCCCTACTACCTGTGGCGCCTGCTCATCGACAGCCGCTACCAGGGGCGCGGCTACGGCAGCGCCGCGATCGACCGCGTCGTCGAGCACGTGCGCAGCCGTCCCGACGCGGAGGTGCTGCTCGTGTCGTGCCATGTCGGCCCGGCGACGCCGATCCCGTTCTACGAGCGCTACGGCTTCGTGCTCACCGGCGAGGTCCACGAGGGCGAGCCGGTCCTCGCCCTCGACCTGGTAGTCGGCTGACAGCCCCAGTCCCTCCCCGCACGATCGCTGAGAACGGCGGCGGCCCGCCCTCCTCACGCAGATCCGGGTCGCAGGTCGTTGCCCGGGTCCGCCCTGGCGGGAGCTCCAGCGTGGTGGTCACGGCGATCACCGGGGGGCGGGGGTCAGTGCCAGGTGCGGCGGTAGCGGAGCTGGACGACGTCGTTGGGGTAGGACTGCGAGGACTCCAGCGCCAACGACGTGCGGGCCGGGATCGCGTGGAACAGAAGGGATCCCGAGCCGAGGAGCACCGGGACGACGGTGAGGGTGAGGTCGTCGACGAGACCCTCGGCGAGGAAGTCGCTGATCAGCCGGCCGCCGTCGACGTAGACGTGGGTGAGGCCCGCGGCCTGCCACTCCGCCACCGCCTCGCGCGGGGTGCGGGACCAGAACTCGACGCCGTCGCGCGGCTTCGCCTCGCGGTGGGTGAAGACGTAGACGCGGCGGTCGCCGAAGGGCAGCGACGGCTCGTCGGCGATGTAGTCCCACGTGCCGCGACCCATCGCGAGCCCGTCGACGCTGGCCATGAGCGCCTCGTAGCCGTAGTCCTCGCCCTCGAGCGCCGCTCCCGTGAACAGCCAGTCGAGCGAGCCCTCGGAGTCGGCGATGTAGCCGTCGACCGAGTGCGCGATGTAGACCGAGATGCGCGGGCGGTTCAGCGCCATCACGAGAAGACGGAGCGGCGCTGCACCAGCAGCCGGTAGAGCGACTGCTGGATCGTCTCGCGCACCTGGTCGGTGATGTTGAAGACCAGCATCGGGTCGTCGGCGGCGTTGGGGCCGAGCTCGTCGGTGCGGATCGGCTCGCAGAACTCGATGATCCACTTGCTGGGCAGCGGGACGAGGCCGAGCGGGCCGAGCCACGGGAAGGTCGGCGTGATCGGGAAGTAGGGCAGTCCGAACAGACGGGCGAGGGTCTTGGCGTTGGCGATCATCGGGTAGATCTCCTCCGCCCCGACGATCGCGGTCGGCACGATCGGCGTCTTGGTCTTGAGCGCCGTCGCGACGAAGCCGCCGCGGCCGAAGCGCTGCAGCTTGTAGCGCTCGGAGTAGTTCTTGCCGATGCCCTTGAAGCCCTCGGGCCAGACACCGACGACCTCGCCGCTGGACAGCAGCCGCTCGGCGTCGGGGTTGCACGCCAGCGTGTGCCCGGACTTGCGCGCGATCTCGCCCATGACCGGCGTCTGGAAGACCAGGTTCGCGCCGAGCATGCGCAGGTTGCGGTGCGCGGGGTGGTGGTCGTGCAGCGCGAGCTGGGTCATCACCGAGTCGAGCGCGATGGTGCCGGAGTGGTTGGCGACGACGAGCGCGCCGCCCTCGTCGGGCACGTGGTCGAGGCCGCGCGTCTCGACGCGGAACCACTTCTCGTAGAGCGGGCGCAGCGGGGCGAGGAGGACCCGGTCGGTGAGCTCGGGGTCGAAGCCGAAGTCGTCGACCTGGTACTCGCCGGTGAGGCGGCGGCGCAGGAAGTCCAGCCACTCGGCCAGGCCCTCGTCGAGGCGCGAAGGCGCCCCGTCGATGTCGACCTCGCCCTCGGCGATCAGTTCGACGGCGTCGGTCGCCGCGGCGACGACGTCGGCGGTGGGTGCCTTCACCTTGCGGGGCCGCGGTCCGGTGGCCCCTGCCTCGCGGGCCGCGCGCGACGCGGCCTTGCGGCCCGGCTCGTCGCCGCCGCTGATCGGGATGACGGTGGCGTCAGGCACGTCCGGTCGCCTCCTCGCGCAGGCGCGCGGCCAGGCGCGCCTCCGACAACGTCGAGGTGCCGAGCGCGTGCGCGAGGCCGCGCTCGATCGCCTCGGCCTGGTGCTTGGGCAGCTGGTGGTCGAGGCCCTGCTCGTGCACGAACTCGATGAACGCGTCGCGGGTCGTGTACGACGGCACGAAGCCGACGCGCTCGCGCAGCCGCGTGGTGTCGAGCCCGCGGCCGTAGGTGAGGAACTTGATCTGCTCCGGCGAGAAGTCGGCGAGGCCGGCGCGGCGGAACCAGCCGCCGACCATGCCCACCATCGGCGTGGGCACCGGCAGGATCGCCTTGCCCGCGAGGCGCAGCGCCTGCGACAGCATGAGGATGCCGTCGCCCGCGACGTTGTACGTGCCCGGGTGCTCGCCGAGCGCGGCGATGCGGATCACCTCGAGGCCGTCGTCCTCGTGGATGAACTGCAGCCGCGCGTCGTGCCCGAACACGGTCGGCACCACGGGGAGGCCGAAGTACGCCGCCATCGGCGTACCGACCTTCGGGCCGATGAAGTTGGCGAAGCGGAAGGTCGTGACCGCGACGTCGCGGCGGCGGCGGGCGAACCCGCGCACGTAGGACTCGACCTCGACGCTGTCCTTGGCCCAGCCCGACCGCGGCTGGCTGCGCGGCTCGGTGTCCTCGGTGAACATCGCCGGGTCCTTGGGGCCCGCGCCGTAGACCGACGACGTCGACTTCACGATCAGCCGCTGGATGCTCTCGGCCTTCTGGCACGCCGCGAGCAGCTGCATCGTGCCGATGACGTTGATCTCCTTCATCGTCACGCGGCCGCCCGCCTGCACCGGCGTCGAGAGGACGCCCATGTGCACGACGGTGTCGACGCCGGCCGCGGCGATGACCTTCCCGATGATCGGGTTGCGGATGTCGGCGCGCACGAAGTCGGCGCCGCCGATGTCCTCGCGCGGGGGCACGATGTCGACGCCCACCACGCGCTCGACGCCCGGGTCGCGCGACAGGATCGCGGCCATCCGCGACCCGAGGTGCCGCGAGACGCCCGTGACGAGCACGATCCGGCCGCTCACCCCGCACCTCCGTCCGGGGCCTGCGCCCCTCGCGTCCGATCATGCCCCAGCAGGAACGGCTGAGGGAGGCGACCCCACGGGTCGCCTCCCTCAGCGGACGGTTCTGAGCTCGCTCGCTACTTCTTGTTCCTGCGCTGGACGCGCGTCTTCTTGAGCAGCTTGCGGTGCTTCTTCTTCGCCATGCGCTTGCGGCGCTTCTTGATGACGGAGCCCACGGGCCAACCTCACTTGTCCGGACGGCGGCGCCCGGAGGGAGCCACGACGTGCGCGCGGGATGTCGCGCGCGACCGGGGTCAGCCTACCTGGCCCCCGGGAGTGCTCGGTCCGGGGCACCCCCGGACCCCAGCCACGTGCTGGTGGTCAGGCGGTCTCGACGAAGGAGTCGCGCAGGTAGTCGTGGACCGCCTGCTCCGGGACCCGGAAGCTGCGGCCCACGCGGATGGCGGGGAGCTCACCGCCGTGCACGAGGCGGTAGACGGTCATCTTCGACACACGCATCACGGTGGCGACCTCGGCCACCGTCAGGAACCGCACCTCGGAGAGAGGCCGCTCGTTGCTCGCCATCACGTCACAGTCCTTCGCCACGGCTGTGGCGGATCCGGCTTCCCCACCCGACCCGCGACGACACACCCGCGTGCAGGCAGGGTAGTGGCGGCCGGTGCTCGTGGGGAAGGTGTGACCGGCACCCGATACGCCGGCCCCTCGGCCGACCGGGTGACCTCGGTGACCCGCCCGGACGCAGCCCGTGACGGGAGCGCGCCCGCCCCAGCACGGATCGGGCCGTGACCCGGGCAGGACGGCGCCCCGACTGCTGCGCACCGTGACGACCCCGGTGTGACGCGGACCACGACGCGACGGGACGTCGGGCCGGCCCTCCCGCTAGCAGGCGGCGCGGGAGACAGCGCGGAGACGGGCGGCCTCCGCGGCGAGCTCGGGGTCGTCGCGGACGATCGCGACGGTGGGGCAGTCCTGCGGGCCGAGGTGCGCCTCGGGGTGGCACAGGGTGCACGGGTGGCCCGGTCGCAGCGGGCACTCGGCTGCGACCACACGGGAGCGAGCCTCGGCCACCCCACGAGCATGCGCCTCGTGCGCCCGACCCCGACCCAGCCCCTCCACGAGGGTGACCCGCTTCACCCGACCACCTCGACGACGGAGCTTCGCTGCCCACGGCGAGCGCAGCGAGCCCGACGCGGCGGAGGCCCGCAGGGTCGGAGCGAGGGAGCGGGGAGCCGGCGGCAAGCACCGTCACATCCGCATGTACGACGCCCCGTTGAGGTCGAGGATCGCGCCCGACGCCCACTGCGCCTCGGGCGAGGCGAGCCAGACGACGGCTGCCGCGATCTCCTCCGGTGTCGCGACCCGGTTGAAGGGGCTCTGCGCCCGGGTGGCGTCGCCGAGCTCGCCCTCGAGGTGCTCGCCGGCCATCTCGGTCTCGACGAAGCCCGGCGCCACGGTCGACACCGCGATCCCGCTGCCGCCCAAGGACTTCGCGAGGGACTGGCCGAACGCGGCGATGGCGGCCTTGCTCGCGCCGTACGCCGGGCTGTCGGGCTCGCCGCGGAAGGCGCCGCGCGATCCCACGTTCACGATGCGCGCCGAGCCGTCGCGCGGCATGTGCCGCACCGCGCACCAGGTCGCGTTGGCGGCACCCACGAGGTTCACGCCGAGGGTGTCGGCCCACGCGGCCTGCCACTCCTCGTAGGTGGCCTCCTCGATCGGGTGGCTGAAGAAGACCCCGGCGTTGTTCACCAGGACGTCGATCCCGCCGAGGGCCGCGGCTCCGGCGTCGACCATCGCGCGCACCGCGTCGGCGTCGCGCAGGTCGGCCTGGACGACGACGTGCCCCTGACCCGGCAGCGACGCGACGACGGCGTCGGCCGCCTCACGGCTCGACCAGCAGTGGACGGCGACGACGTCACCGAGGCCGGCGAACGCGCGGCTGATCGCGGCCCCGATCCCACGGGACCCACCGGTGACGAGGATGCGACGACTCATGCCGCGGAGTCTGCCGCACGACCGCCCGTCTGCCGTCCCTGCGTGATGACGCCAGCTTCTACGGTCGCGTCATCACGCGTCGACGGTCAGAAGCCGTGGTAGGGGTCGGCCGCCATGCCGTGCCAGGGGAAGACGGCCTCGCGGGTGCGCAGGACGGCCGCGTCGATCGGGTCGGCCGGGTCGTAGCCGGACTCCCACGAGCGCAGCCGCGGGACGGCGCCGTCGGTCATGAGGGCCGGCGTCGGGACGCGCAGGCGCTCGGTGACGAAGGAGCGCCACGACTCGGGCAGCGGCGTCTCGGGCGGGACAGGGGTGCCGCACAGCTCGCCGACGAGGTGCGACCACGCGCGGGGCACGACGTCGATCCACGAGTAGCCGCCGCCACCGGTCGCGATCCAGCGGCCGCCGGTGACGCGGTGCGCGAGCTCGTGCAGGGCGGCGTAGGTCATCCGCTGCCCGTCGACGGTGAGGGCGAGGTGCGCGAGCGGGTCGTCGAGGTGGGTGTCGCAGCCCTGCTGGGTCACGAGGATCTCCGGCGCGAAGCTCTCGACGATCTGCGGCACGACGCCGTGGAAGGCGCGCAACCAGCCCTCGTCGCCGGTGCCGGGCGGCAGCGCGACGTTGACGGCGGTGCCCACCGCTGCGGGCCCACCGATCTCCATCGGGAAGCCGGTGCCGGGGAAGAGCGCGCGACCCGACTCGTGCACCGACACGGTGAGCACGCGGGGGTCGTCCCAGAACGCGGCCTGCACGCCGTCGCCGTGGTGGACGTCGACGTCGATGTAGGCCACGCGCTCGACGCCGTGGTCGAGCAGCCACTGGATGCCGACCGAGAGGTCGTTGTAGACGCAGAAGCCCGACGCCGAGCCCGGCATCGCGTGGTGCAGGCCGCCGGCGAGGTTCACCGCGTGCAGCGACCGGCCCTCGTGGACGGCGCGGACGGCGGCGAGGGTGGCGCCGACGACGGCGCGCGACGCCTCGTGCATGCCGGGGAACGTCGGGACGTCGTCGGTGCCCAGGCCGCGGTGCAGGTCGGCCTCGTGCGGGTCGGTGGAGGCGCGGCGCACGGCGTCGACGTAGTCGGCCTCGTGCACCGTGAGGAGCAGGTCGTCGTCGACGTCGTCGGGGGCGATGACGGTGACGTCGGGGCCGTCGAGCAGGCCGAGGTCGCGGGCGAGGTGCATCGCGAGCTGCACGCGGATCGGCGCGAGCGGGTGCCCGGCGCCGAAGTCGTACGCCGCGAGCGCGTCGTCCCAGACGACCGAGGCCGAACCCGTCACCGGTGCGTCACTGCCCCGAGGCCAGCTCGTGGCTGCGGTCGCGGGCCGCCTCGAGCGCGGAGATGAACGCCGCGCGCACCTTGTGGTCGTCGAGGGTCCGCAGCGCGGCGACCGTGGTACCGCCGGGCGACGTCACGTTCTCGCGCAGGACGCTGGGGTGCTCGCCGGTCTCGCGCAGCATGGTCGCGGAGCCGTAGAGGGTCTGGACGACGAGCTCGGTCGCCGTCGCGCGCGGCATGCCGAGGAACACGCCGGCCTCGATCATCGCCTCGGCGACGTAGAACACGTAGGCCGGACCGCTGCCGCTGACGGCGGTGACGGCGTCGAGGTGCTTCTCCTCCACGCGCAGGACGCGGCCGACCGTGGCCAGCAGCTCCTCCGCCTCGACGAGGTGCTGCTCGTCGCAGTGCGCGCCCGCGGCGATCGCCGCCATCCCCTGGTCGACCAGCGCCGGGGTGTTGGGCATGACGCGCACGACCGGGACACCGTCGGGCAGCCGCGACTCGAGGAACTCGGTCGTGATGCCGGCGGCCAGCGACACCACGAGGTTGTCTCGCTGCACGTGACCGGAGATCTCGTCGCAGAGCGCCCCCATGTCCTGCGGCTTCACGACGAAGACGAGGGTCTCGGCGAGGTCGGCGGCCTCGATGTTGCTCAAGACCTTGACGCCGTACTTCTCCGTCAGCTCGGCCGCGCGGTCGGGGCGCCGCTCGGTGACGACGAGCTCGTCGGCGGAGCGGCCCGCGCGCAGCAGGCCGGACAGCAGGGTCTCCCCCATGACGCCGGCTCCGAAGATGGCCACGAGGCCCATGTGTCAGCCCTTCTGGAGGAGTGCGCGTGCGAGCAGACCCAGGTTCGCAGGTCGCTCGGCGAGGCGTCGTACGAGATAGCCGTACCACTCGTCGCCGTAGGGGACGTAGACGCGCATCTTCTCGCCCTCGGCGGCCAGCCGCTCCTGCTCCTCGGTGCGGACGCCGAAGAGCATCTGGAACTCGTAGCTGCCCGGGGCGCGGTCCGAGCGGATCGCCAGGGCGCCACCGATCTCGACCAGGCGCGGGTCGTGGGTGGCGAGCATGGGGTAGCCGTCGCCCTGCATGAGGATCTTCATGCAGCGCACGTACGCGCGGTCGACCTCGTCGCGGGCCTGGAACGCCACCGACTCGGGCTCGTTGTAGGCGCCCTTGCACAGGCGGACCCGCGAGCCCTCGGTGGCCAGGTCGCGGCAGTCGTTCTCGCTGCGACGCAGGTAGGCCTGGATCACCGCTCCGGTGCCGGGGAAGTCGGCCCGCAGCTCGCGCAGGATCCCGAGCGTGGAGTCGGTGGTGGTGTGGTCCTCCATGTCGAGGGTGACCGTCGTCCCGAGGGAGGCGGCCTTCTCGGCGATGGCGCGCGCGTTCTCGAGGGCGATGTTCTCGCCGTCGCCGGGAAGCGCCTGGCCGACGGCGGAGAGCTTCACGGAGACCTCGGCGCTGGCCGTGAGCCCGGCCTCGCCGAGAGCGGTGAGCAGCTCGAGGTAGGCGTCGCGGGTGGCCTGCGCCTGGCTGAGGTCGAGGGTGTCCTCGCCGAGGTGGTCGATGGTGACCAGGCGCCCGGACGCGACGAGCTCGCTCGTGGTGCGCACGGCGTCGGCGGACGTCTCGCCCGCCACGAAGCGGTTCACCAGGGCGCGCGCCGGCGGGGCGTCGGTCGCGACCTGCCGCAGCTTGTCGCTGCGCGACGCCGAGAGCAGGGCTGAACGCAGCACGGGCGCTCCTCACCTCGGGGGCCGCGGCCGGCCCGACGGTGGTCAGGCTACCCGCGGGCGCACGGGCATGGCCGACGGGCGGTCCCCTGCCAGCGGCTGGGGCGACCGCACCGGGGCGGCCGTCGGCGCACGGTCGCGCGACGGTCGCCCCGGCGGACGGTCAGCGGCTGTCGCGCTTGGCCTGGCGACGGGTGCCGGCGGCCTTGGTCTGCGCGTTCTTCTTGGCCTGCGACGGCGCGGGGCGCTTCGAGCCCGACGTCGTGCGTGCGGGCGCAGCCGGCTTCTTGGCGGCGGGCGAAGCAGCGCGCTTCGCGGTCGTCGACGTCGCCGCCTTCTTCACCGGCTTGCCCGCACGGGCCTGCGCGATGCGGTCGGCCTTGAGCTCGGCGGCGCTACGACGGGCCGCGGCGGCGAGCGCGGTGCTGACGGCCGCGAGGGCGGTCTCGTAGACCTCGGCCCGGTCGCGCGCCCGCTGGTTCTGCGCGTTGGCCTTGCCGCGACCGCCGACGTCCTTGACGCGGGCCGAGGCACCGCGGCGGTACTGGCCCGACGCCTTGTTGCGCGCCTTGCGGATCCGGTCGTGGAGGTCGGCGAGCTGGTCCTCGTCGAGCTTCGCGAGCGACGCCTTGTCGGTCTGCGCGACGAGCAGGCGCTCGGTGTCGGTGAGGACGGCGAGCATGCCCTTGTCCATGTGGTGTCTCCCTGGTCGGTGGTCCCGCCAGCCTGCCGCACCCACGCGGCGAACGCACCACCACCCAGAGCGGTGCGAGCGCGGCGCCGGAACGACGACGGGTCAGCGGGTGGTGGGGATCGAGGTCGTCAGCGCCATCTGCACCATCGGGCCGACCATCGCGACGACCTCGTCCTCGGTCGCGGACGCGAGCGGCTCGACCTGCAGGACGTAGCGCGAGGCGGCGATGCCCATGAGGTACGACGTCGCGAGCACCACGCGCATCCGCGCGTCCGGGACGCCGAGGAACGACACGACACGGTCGACCATCTCGGTCTCGAAGAACTCGCGCAGCGCCGTCGTCGCCTTCGTCGCGCCCGCGCCGTCCTTCACCATCTCCGCGAGCTGGTCGCGGGTCTCCGGGTCGTCGAGCATGCGCAGCGTCACGCGCACCATCCGCTCCCCGAGGCCGTCGATGCCCGGCGCGAGGAGCGCGGCGATCGACATCGCGGGGTCGAAGGGCAGGCGCATCGCGGCGGCGAACAGCGCCTCGCGGTTGGCGTAGTAGCGGCGTACGACGTCGGGCGCGACACCGGCGGTGGCGGCCACACCCTTGATCGTGGTGTTGAGGTAGCCACGGCGTGCATACGCCGCACGCGCCGCCTCGAGCACGGCGCGGGTGACCTCGTCGGACGTCGACATCTCAGACCTCCTCGGTCACGGCGTCGGCCGCGGGGTCGGGGGCGACCGCCTCGCCGGCGAGGTGCCCGCGCGCGAACGCGAGGGCGTGGCGCAGGTCGCGCTCGCGCTCGGCGCGGTCGACGGCCTTGCGGGTCGAGATCTCCACGACGACCTGGCCGTCGAAGCCGCTGCTGCCGAGCGTCTGCAGCAGCTCGGCGCACGGCTGCCCGCCCCGACCGGGCACCAGGTGCTCGTCGAGCGAGGATCCGGAGCCGTCGGCGAGGTGGACGTGGGCCAGCCGGTCGCCGAGGTCGCGCGCCATCTCGAGCGCGTCGGACTGCGACACCGACGTGTGCGACAGGTCGAGCGTGGTGTGCAGGTAGTCGTCGTCGCGGACGTCCCAGCTCGGCTGGTAGGCCGCGAACTCCCGCGACACCGCCTTCCAGGGGTACATGTTCTCGACGGCGAACCGGATGTCGGTCTCGCTCGCCATCTGCTCGATGCCGGTGACGAACTCTCGGGCGTAGTCGCGCTGCCAGCGGAACGGTGGGTGGACGACGACGGTCGACGCCCCCAGGAGCTCGGCGGCGGCCTGCGCGCGGCGCAGCTTGGGCCACGGCTCGGTGCCCCAGACGCGCTGGCTGATGAGCAGGCACGGCGCGTGCACGGACGTGATGGCGATGCCGTAGTGGTCGCGCAGGCGCAGCAGCGCCTCCGGGTCCTGGCTCACGGCGTCGGTGCCGACCATCACCTCGAGGCCGTCGTAGCCGAGGCGGGCGGCCATCTCGAAGGAGGCGGCCGTCGACTCCGGGTAGGTCGACGCCGTCGAGAGGGTGACGATCGGGCTCACGGGATCATCCTGCGACGGCGACGGCCTCGGCGCGCGGTGGTGCGTCGTCCTCCACCGCTCCGTGACCGGAGAAGGCGTGCACGATGCTCACCGCAGCCGCTCCCACGACGCCGAAGGCGAGGGCGACCAGCCCCGCGCGGTCGGGGTGCCAGGTCAGGTCGAACAGGCGCGAGATCCACGGGACGTAGAGCACGACCAGGAAGCCGACGATGCTGCCTCCCACGATGAGGCCGCGGAGCAGGTTCATCGGGCGGGCGACCTGCACGAGGACCCACCACTGGACGACGAAGAGCGTGACCACCGCCGCCTGGCGCCCGTCGGGCACGCCGTCGCCGAGGCGCAGCACGTAGCCGTACGACGCGTAGGCGCAGATGGCCGTGATGACACCGGCCGGCACGGCGAACTTCAGGACGCGGCGGAAGAACCCGGCGCGGAACCGCTGCGTGTTGGGCAGCAGGGCCAGGAAGAACGCCGGGATGCCGATGGTCAGCGCGGTGACGACGGTGAGGTGCCGGTTGAGGAACGGGAACGGCAGCACCAGGACCACCGTCGCGATCGACACGACGACCGCGTAGAAGCTCTTGGTGAGGAACAGGTCCGACACGCGCTCCACGTTGCCGAGGACCCGGCGTCCCTCCGCGACCACCGAGGGCATCACGGAGAACCGGTCGTCGAGCAGCACGATCTGCGCCACGGAGCGGGTCGCCCCGGCGCCCGACCCCATGGCGATGCCGAGGTCGGCGTCCTTGAGGGCGAGCACGTCGTTGACGCCGTCGCCGGTCATGGCGACGACGTGGCCGCGGCTCTGCAGCGCGCCGACCATCGCCCGCTTCTGCGCCGGGGTGACGCGGCCGAACACCGACGACTCGTCGAGCGCGTCGGCGAGCGCGTCGCGGTCCTCGGGGAGGTCGCGGGCGTCGCGCGGTGCGTCGGCGCCGGGGATGCCGGCGTCGGCGGCGATCGCCCCTACCGTGACCGCGTTGTCGCCGCTGATGACGACGATGCGGACGTCCTGGTCGAGGAAGTAGGCCACCGTCTCCGCGGCGTCGGAGCGCAGCGTCTGGTTGATGACGACGAGCGCGGCAGGT
>JBGAJT010000083.1:0-11804 GCA_044224785.1 Candidatus Nanopelagicales bacterium
AGCCCGACCTGCCCCGGCGCGGTGATGAACGCCGGGACCGCCGCGTTCACGAGGCCGAGGCTCGCGACGGCGTGGCGGATCGGGACGAGCCGGCCGTCGTGGAGCCGGTAGCCCGAC
This sequence comes from Candidatus Nanopelagicales bacterium, assembly GCA_044224785.1. Lineage (GTDB taxonomy): Bacteria > Actinomycetota > Actinomycetes > S36-B12 > CAIYMF01 > Longivirga. Next base: position 118 of record JBGAJT010000083.1, read on the forward strand.
ACGCGCCCCTCGCCGCCGGCGTCGAGCACGTACACGAGCGAGCCGCGCACCGTCACGCTGGACGGGCAGTCCCCGCGCGACCGCACCACGCTCGTGCGCTCGAGCCCGTCGCGATGCACCCGCAGCGTCGACACCGTGCCGCTGCCAGCGTTCACGGCGACGAGCACTCGCCCGTCGTCGGCCGAGGCGAGCCCGCCCTGCGACGCGAGCGCGTCGACCGGCGCACCGACCTCCTTGCCACCCTTGCCGCCGGTGGCGAAGCGGCCCTGCGGCGTCAGGCTGCCGTCGGCTGCACGCGAGTACGCCGCGATGCTGTTGCCGTCCGCACCGTTGAGCTGGACGAAGACCGCACCGCCGCGCAGCCCGTCGTGCCTCCCGTCGTACGACGACGCCGAGGCGCTCGCCTGCAGGGCCGGTGCCAGCGACAGCCCCAGTGCCAGCGCACCGGCCGTCGCCCACATCCTCCGCTTGTCCATGTCGTTCCTCTCGTGGTCGTCGCCGCACCCTGCGGTGCCGCGTCCTCCGCCACCGTCGGGGCGGCGAGCACCCGCTGTCGCTTACGCAGCGCTTACGACGCTCTGTGCGGGCCGACCGGTAAGGACTGCGTAAGACAGGCCCTTACGGCCCGATGACGTCCTGGCCGGCGGCGCACGTCGGCAGCGGCTGCGCACCTACGCTGGCGGCATGCCCCGAGTGCTCGTCGTCGACGACGACCCCACCGTCGCCGACGTCGTGCTGGCCTACCTGCGCCGCGACGGCATCGACGCTGCGCACGCCGCCGACGGACCGGCAGCGCTGGAGTCCGCGCGCCGCGTGCCGCCGGACCTCGTCGTGCTCGACCTCATGCTGCCGGGGCTCGACGGCCTCGAGGTCTGCCGGCGGTTGCGCGCAGAGCGCCCCGACCTTCCGGTGGTGATGCTGACCGCCCGCGGCGAGGAGGAGGACCGCATCGCCGGCCTCGAGGTCGGCGCCGACGACTACGTCGTGAAGCCGTTCAGCCCGCGCGAGCTCGTGCTGCGCATCCAGTCCGTGCTGCGCCGCGCCGAGTCGCGCGCTCCGTCGTCGGCGCCCGCGCGCCTGGTCGACGGCGACCTCGTCGTCGACGCCGCCGCGCGCACGGCCATGCTGCGCTCCGAGCCGCTCGCCCTCACGACGCGCGAGTTCGACCTGCTCGCCTACCTGCTCGCGAACCCCGGCCGGGCGCTGCGTCGCGAGGACCTCATGCGCGACGTCTGGGGCTGGGACTTCGGCGACCTGTCCACCGTCACCGTCCACGTGCGACGGCTGCGCGAGAAGGTCGAGGCCGACCCCGCGTCGCCGACGCGGCTCGCGACCGTGTGGGGCGTCGGCTACCGGTGGGATCCCGCACCGGGCTCGCCCGTCGCCGACGCCGCCGCGCAGTACGGCGACCCAGGGCCGGGCGGACCGCGATGACGATCGACTGGAGCATCGCGGTCCAGGCCGCGCTGGCCGCGACCATCACGGGGATCCTCGCGGTGCTCGTGGTCGTCGCAGTCGGACGCCGCTCCCCCACCGCTGCCGCCCTGCTCACGCCGGTGTCGGTCGTCGTCGCGATCGCCGGGGGCGTCCTGGCGGGTGCTCGGTCGATGACACTGACCGGGTCGGCGCTCGCGGCCGTGTGGACCGTGCTCGCCGTGGTGCTGCCGATCGCGCTCGTCGTCGGCGTCGTGCTCGCCCGGCGTACCTCCGCGCTCGCGCAGCGCGCGGCCGACGAGGCCGCGGCCCGCGACGCCGAGGCGATGGCCGAGGCACGGCGCCGCGAGATGGTCGCCTGGGTGTCGCACGACCTGCGCACGCCGCTCGCGGGCATCCGGGCGATGGCCGAGGCGCTCGAGGACGGCGTCGCGCCGGACCCCGGCCTCTACCACCACCGCATCATCCAGAGCGTCGACCGGCTCTCGCGGCTCGTCGACGACCTGCTGTCGCTGTCGCGGCTGCACGCCGGGCAGCCCGCGCTCACCCTCGAGGTGCTCGGGCTGCGCGACCTCGTGTCCGACGCCATCGCCGACTCCGACGCGCTGGCACGCGCGCGCGGCATCACCGTCACGGGCACGTGCGACGACGGGGTGACGACGTACGCCGACGGCGAGGGGCTCACACGCGCGCTGCAGAACCTCGTCGGCAACGCCGTGCGCTACTCCCGCGACGGCGGTGCGGTCCGCGTCGAGGCGACCAGCGACGGCGGCCGCACGGTCGTGCGCGTCTCCGACTCGTGCGGGGGCATCGCGACCGCCGACCTCGACCGCGTGTTCGAGATCGGCTGGCGCGGCAGCGCCGCGCGCACACCGTCGGGCGAGTCCGGGTCGGGCATCGGTCTCGCGGTCGTCTCGGGCATCGCGGACGCGCTCGGGGGTTCGGCGACGGTGCGCAACGAGGGCGAGGGCTGCGTGTTCGAGCTCTCGCTCCCGGCCGGCCGACCGGCGTAGCCGGCTCCGCCTCACCGGGCTCGGACTACGAGCCCAGGAACAGCGTGAGCAGCAACCAGCCGGCGATGACGTTGGGCAGGATCGAGTCGAGCCGGTCCATGAGCCCGCCGTGGCCCGGGATCAGGTTGCTCATGTCCTTGACGCCGAGGTCGCGCTTGATGGCCGACTCCGCGAAGTCGCCGAGGGTCGCGACGACCGTCATGACCAGACCGGTGATGAGGCCCTGCCACCACGGTGCGCTGAGCAGGTAGACGAAGAGCAGGACGCCCGCGACCGCCTGGAACAGCAGGGATCCGACGAACCCCTCCCACGACTTCTTCGGCGAGATCACCGGCGCCATCGGGTGCCGGCCCCACAGGACGCCGAACACGTAGCCGCCGATGTCGCTGCAGATCGTGAGCACGATGATCGTGATGACGCGGTAGGCGCCGTCGGGCTGCGCGGTGACCAGGCCGGCGAACCCGCCGATGAGGCCGGTGTAGGCCAGCACGAACGTGGTGGCGGCGACGTCGGCGACGTAGCCCTCCGGCCCGCGCAGCAGGCGCACGCCCATGCCGACGAGGACCGCGACGGCGAAGACGCCGATGAGCGGCTGCACGCCCCACCAGTAGCCCACCTGCGCCATGGCCAGGCAGCCGGCGTAGGCGACGAGTCGCTCGACGCGGACCCCGCGCTGCTCGAACGCGCCCGCGAGCTCCCACGCGCCGATCGCCATGGCCACGCTGATGACGATCGCGAACAGCCAGGGCGCGTAGACGACGGGCAGCAGCACGAGGCCGATGCCCAGGACGGCGCCCATCCCGACCGCCGCGAACAGGTTGCGACCGGCGCGCCCGTGCGGAGCGGCCGGCTCTGCCGGACCGGCGGGTGTCGTCGCCTCGGTCATGGGTGGTCGGAGGTGCCCGGGGTCGTCAGACCTCGAGCAGCTCGGCCTCCTTGTGCTTGAGCAGCTCGTCGATCTGCCCGGTGAACTTGTGCACCAGGTCGTCGAGGGACTTCTCCGCGCGGCGCACGTCGTCCTCGCCGACCTCGCCGTCCTTGACCAGCTTGTCGAGCGTGTCCTTGGCGTGGCGGCGGATGTTGCGCATGGAGATCTTGGCGTCCTCGGCCTTGGTCCGGGCCACCTTGATGTACTCCTTGCGGCGCTCCTCGGTCAGCTGCGGGAAGACCACGCGGATGACGACGCCGTCGTTGTTGGGGTTCACGCCGAGGTCGGAGTCGCGGATCGCCTTCTCGATGGCGGCCATCGAGCCCTTGTCGTAGGGCGAGATGACGACGAGGCGGGCCTCGGGCACCTGGAACCCGGCCATCTGCGTGATGGGGGTCTGCACGCCGTAGTACTCGGCGGTGAGGCGCTCGAACATCGCGGCGGTGGCGCGCCCGGTGCGGATGTGGGCGAAGTCGTCCTTCGCGACGACGACGGCCTTCTCCAGCTTCTCCTCCGCCTCGAACATGGTCTCGTCGATCACCGCGTGCTCCTCGTCGTGACGTGTCGGTTCGGGTCGTGCGTGCGTGCCGGCGCGCGGGGCGCCGTCAGGACGCGACGAGCGTCCCGATCCTCTCACCCCGCACGGCGCGGGCGATGTTGCCCTCGACGAGCAGGTTGAAGACGAGGATCGGCAGGGCGTTGTCCCGGCAGAGGCTGATCGCGGTCGCGTCGGCGACCTTCAGCCCGCGGGCGAGGACCTCGGAGTGCGTGAGGGTCTCGAAGCGCTGGGCGTCGGGGTTGGTGCGGGGGTCGGAGTCGTAGACGCCGTCGACCCCCTTGGCCATGAGGACGATCTCGCCGCCGCACTCGAGCGCGCGCTGGGCGGCGGTGGTGTCGGTGGAGAAGAACGGTGCGCCGAGGCCGGCGCCGAAGATGACGACGCGGCCCTTCTCGAGGTGGCGGATCGCGCGGCGCGGGACGTAGGGCTCGGCGACCTGCCCCATCGCGATCGCGGTCTGCACGCGCGTGTCGATGCCCTCCTTCTCCAGGAAGTCCTGGAGGGCCAGGCAGTTCATGACCGTGGCGAGCATGCCCATGTAGTCCGCGCGCGAGCGGTCCATGCCGCGCTCGTTGAGCTGCGCGCCGCGGAAGAAGTTGCCGCCGCCGATGACGACGGCGACCTCGGTGCCGCCGCGCACGACGGCCGCGATCTGGCGGGCGACGGCGGAGACGACGTCGGGGTCGACGCCGAGCGCGCCGCCGCCGGCGAACGCCTCGCCGGAGAGCTTGAGCAGCACCCGGCTGAAGCCGCCCTCGGGCACCCCCGGCCAGGTGTCGAGCGTGCCCTCGAGCGAGGGCTGCACCACGGAGATGCCGGAGGCCGCCGTCGCGGCAGATGATGCGTTGTCCACGACGGCGGCCTCCGGTTCTACGGGTCTCGGGGGGAGTCTGTCAGGAGGGTGCTCCTGCGGTCCCCTCAGGCGCCGATCTCGAACCGCACGAAGCGGCTGATCGTGGTGCCCTGGGCGTCGAGGACGTCCTTGACCGACTTCTTGGACTCCACGACCGACTCCTGCTCGAGCAGGACGTTGTCCTTGAAGAACGCGTTCACTCGGCCCTCGACGATCTTGGGCATGGCCGCCTCCGGCTTGCCCTCCTCCTTCGCCTTGGCCTCGGCCACGCGACGCTCGGTCTCGACGATGTCTGCCGGCACCTCGTCCCGGGTGAGGTAGGAGGCGCGCATCGCGGCGATCTGCATCGCGGCGCTGCGGGCGGCGTCCTCGGAGCCCTCGTAGGCGACGAGCACGCCGACCTGTGCGGGCAGGTCCGCCGAGCGGCGGTGCATGTAGGTCGCGACCGTGCCGGGCAGGTAGGCGACGCGGCCGAGCTCGAGCTTCTCGCCGATGACGCCGGCGAGGTCGCCGATGGTCTCCGCGACGGTCTTGCCGTCGAGCTCCGCGGCGGCGAGCGCCTCGGTGCTGTCGGCCTTGATCTCGGCGGCCTTGGTGACGACCTTGTCGGCGAGCGCCTGGAAGTCGGCGTTCTTGGCGACGAAGTCGGTCTCGGCGCGCAGCTCGACCAGGGCGCCGTCCTTGGTGACGACGAGGCCGTTGCTGGCCTCGCGCTCGGCGCCGCGGGCGGCGGCCTTGGCCGCACCCTTGACGCGCAGCGCCTCGGCGGCCTTCTCGAAGTCGCCGTCGTTCTCCTGGAGCGCCTTCTTGCACTCCATCATCCCCGCGCCGGTCAGGTCGCGGAGCTTCTTCACGTCAGCAGCGGTGACGTCGGCCATGGTGGTGGCCCTCTCTCTGTTGTCGATGCGGTGCGAGGTCGGACGGGCGCGCTCCGCGACCCGCCGGACATCCGTCCGGACGGGCCGCGGGCGGCGGGCCGGCCTGCGGGGTCTCGGTGCTCTCGGCAGCGGCGGCGTCGGCAGCAGCCGCGGCGGGCGCCTCGGAGCCGGCGAGCAGCTCGGTCTCCCAGGCGGCCAGCGGCTCGTCGGCGGCGACCTCGCCCTCGGCCGCGGCGGTCGCCTTGCCGGCGCGGGTCATGAGGCCCTCGGCGACGGCGTCGGCGATCACGCGGGTGAGGAGCGCGACGGCGCGGATGGCGTCGTCGTTGCCCGGGATCGGGAAGTCGACGACGTCGGGGTCGCAGTTGCTGTCGAGGATCGCGACGACCGGGATGTTGAGCTTCTTGGCCTCGGCGACCGCGATGTGCTCCTTGTTGGTGTCCACGATCCACACGGCGCTGGGCACCTTGGACATGTCGCGGATGCCACCGAGGGTCTTGTCGAGCTTGTCCTTCTCGCGGCGCAGGACCAGCAGCTCCTTCTTGGTGAGACCCGAGCCCGCGACGTCGTCGTAGTCGATGAGCTCGAGCTCCTTGAGGCGCTGGATGCGCTTGTGGACCGTCGAGAAGTTGGTGAGCATGCCGCCGAGCCAGCGCTGGTTGACGTAGGGCATGCCCACGCGCGAGGCCTGCTGCTGCACCGGCTCCTGCGCCTGGCGCTTGGTACCGATGAACATCACGGTGCCGCCGTGGGAGACGGTCTCCTTGACGAACTCGTAGGCGCGGTCGATGTAGGTCAGCGACTGCTGGAGGTCGATGATGTAGATGCCGTTGCGCTCGTTGAAGATGAACCGCTTCATCTTCGGGTTCCAACGGCGGGTCTGGTGCCCGAAGTGCACGCCGCTCTCGAGCAGCTGCTTCATCGTGACGACGGCCACGAGTTCTCCTTCTGTGGCGCTCGGTGGCGACCCGGGCGCCCTGAAGGCCGACCCGGGCGCGCGCAGCGCCGCTCGGTTGTCCGTCCGGTCGGTCGACCGGACGCCTGACGCCTGCCGAGCGCACCTGACCTGCGAGGACCGAGGGTGCGCACGCCGGTCCTGAGACCGGGATGCGGGCGTGCGATGTCGGCGCGCCGGGAGGCGTGCCGCAGGACGAGTGTACGGGGCAGGGGCCCTCCGGCCGAAATCGTGCCCACGACCCCCGGTGGCACCTGCGCCGCAGGTCAGAGCCGTGCCGGGCCACCGGCCTGGCCGTCCCCAGGTGCATCCTCCCCGCGCGCCGTCCCCAGGGGCCCCTCGGGGCCGCGTCCTGGGCGCCCGCTGCGGCCCACGGTGCCCCCGTGCTGCCATTGATCCTCGCCTCCACCGTCCTGCTCGTCCCGCCCCTCGCCGGGCCCCTCCCCGCACTGGTGCCCCCCGCAGCTGTCGCCGTCGCCGGTGCCGCCCGCGGGACCCCGGGCTGGGTCCCGCCGGTAGATCCCCCGCGGCTCGTGGCGCCCTTCGACCCGCCGGCGCACGACTGGCTCCCCGGCCACCGCGGGGTCGACCTGGCGGCCGGCGACGGGACCCCCGTCCACGCAGCTGCTGCCGGCACGGTCGTCTGGGCCGGTCCGCTCGCCGGACGCGGGGTGGTCGTCGTCGAGCACGACGACGGGCTGCGGACCACCTACGAGCCGGTCGACGCGGTCGTGGTCGAGGGCGAGCAGGTCGCCGCCGGGCAGCTTCTCGGCACGGTGGGCGACGGCGACGTCCACTGCGGGCGGGTGCCGCGCTGCCTGCACTGGGGTCTGCGGCGCGGTCGGGACTACCTCGACCCCTGGCGGCTGCTGCGCCCGGGCCGCGCGGTCCTCCTGCCGCCCTGACCGTGCTGCTGAGCACAGGGAGGAGCGCAGACCGCCGCGACCGCGTGCCCTCCGGCCCCGGGGGACGTAGCGTCGAGGGATGCGGTGTCGTCGTGGGACCCGGCTGCGCGCGGGCGCGGCGCTCGCCGCGTCCGTCGCGCTGACCCTGTCTGCCTGCAGCACCTCGCCGGAGCCGGTGGCCTCCACCCCGATGTCGGCTGCGCCGAGCTCGTCAGCCCCGTCCGTCGCCCCCACCTCGCCGTCGGCCACGCCGTCCGCCTCCGCGACTCCGACGGCCTCGTCCTCGCGATCGCCGCGCGTGGCCGGGGTGAGCGTGCTCGCGCGCCGGCTCGAGGTGCCGTGGGGCGTGGCCTTCCTGCCCACCGGGTCGGCGCTCGTCGCGCAGCGGAGGTCCGGCGTCGTCGTGCTCGTCTCCCCCACCGGGCGGGAGACCGTCGTCGGACGGGTTCCCGGCGTGGCCGACCAGGGCGAGGGCGGGCTGCTCGGCCTCGCGGTCGATCCCGACGACGCGACGCGCGTCTACGCCTACCTGACCTCCACCCAGGGCGACAACCGCGTGGTCGCGCTGCGCCTGTCGGGCGGGCGGCTGCGGCTCGAGCGCGCGCTGCTCACCGGGATCCCGTCGGGGCGGCGGCACAACGGCGGCCGGCTCGTGATCGGCCCCGACGGCCGGCTCTGGATCGGGACGGGCGACGCCGGCGACACCTCCCGTGCGCAGCGGCGCGGCGACCTCGGCGGCAAGATCCTGCGCATCGCGCGCGACGGCTCGATCCCCGCCGACAACCCCTTCGGCACGCCGGTCTGGTCCTACGGCCACCGCAACGTGCAGGGACTGGCCTTCGACTCCGCGGGACGCCTGTGGGCCACGGAGTTCGGCCAGGACACCTACGACGAGCTCAACCTGATCCGGCGCGGCGGCGACTACGGCTGGCCGGTCGTGGAAGGTCGCGGCCTGGCGATCGTCGACGACGTCGCGTTCGTCGGCGCGCTCAAGGGGCGTCGGCTCTGGCAGGTCCCGCTCGCCGGCGGTCGCGCCGGCACGCCGGTCGCGGCGTACACCGGGCGGTTCGGCCGGCTGCGCACCGTCGTCGCGGCACCCGACGGCACGCTGTGGGTGACGACGTCGAACCGCGACGGCCGCGGCAGTCCGACACCGGACGACGACCGGATCCTGCGGATCACCCTGCGCTGACGCTCAGGGCGCAGTGCTCGGGCGCACCGCCCGGATCACGACGTCGTGCAACGGGACCTGGCGGCCACCGTCGGCCTCGACGGTGCGCACCGGCTCGGCGGCCGTCACGACCGACCAACCCAGGTGCTCGAACCGCTCGCGCACCTGCTGCGCGGTCACCGTGGCCGAGGTCGGCCGCGTCCCGTGGACATGGTCGTGCTCGTGGTCGTGCGCGGGCTCGGCCGGGTCGTGGCGGTGCTCGGTGGCCGAAGGGGTCGCGTCGTGGTGCAGCGAGGTGCCGGACGCGTGCTGCTCGTGGTCGTGCGCGCGGTGGCGGACGACCAGGAGGGTCCCGCCCGGAGCCACCCAGCCGGCGAGGCGCTCGTAGAGGTCGAGCTGGGCACCGGCGGCGTGCGCGTAGTGGGTGCTCACGAGGTCGAAGGCGCCGTCGGGCTCCCAGGTGCCGAGGTCCGCGCGGACCCAGGTCACCCGGTCGGCGTAGCGCGCGTCGGTGGAGCGGGCGGCGGCGCCGTCCAGCGCCTCGGCGGAGATGTCGACCGCGGTGACCGTCCAGCCGTGCGCAGCCAGCCAGAGCGCCTCGGCGCCCTCACCGCAGCCGGCCTCCAGCGCGGTGCCCGGGACGAGAGCTGCCGTCTCGACGGCGAGGTAGGGATGGACCGTGAGCGAGCCGTCGGCGCTGCCGGCGGCCTGCCAGTGCGCGTCCCAGTAGTCGCGGTCGAAGTCGTGCGTCATCGACGTACGACGGAGATCAGCTGACCTCGTCGTGCGACTCGCTGAGCTTCGCGCGCAGCTGGAGCACGGCCTTGGTGTGCATCTGGCAGATGCGCGACTCGGTGACGCCGAGCACCTGGCCGATCTCGGCCAGGGTGAGGCCCTCGTAGTAGTAGAGGGTGACGACGATCTTCTCCCGCTCGGGGAGCTGGTTGATCGCCTTCGCGAGGATGAACTTGGTCTCCTCGCCCTCGAACAGGTTGATCGGGTCCGGGGCCTTGGGGTCCTCGAGGGTGTCGCCGAGCGTCATCTTGTCGCCGCGCTCGCCGCCGGCGTGGAGCAGCTCGTCGAGGGCCACGACGTTGACGAACGACACCTGGCTGAAGATGGCGTGCAGCTCGTCGAGCTTGATCCCCATCTCCTTGGCGACCTCGGCCTCGGTGGGCGTGCGCTGCAGCTGCGCCTCGAGGATCTGGTAGGCCTTCTCCACCTCGCGGGCCTTGTAGCGGACCGAGCGCGGGATCCAGTCGATCGAGCGGAGCTCGTCGATGATCGCGCCGCGGATGCGGTTGATCGCGTAGGTCTCGAACTTGATGGCGCGGTCGAGGTCGAACTTCTCGATCGCGTCGATGAGCCCGAAGATGCCGTAGGAGACGAGGTCGGCCTGCTCGATGTTGGGCGGGAGGCCCACGCCGACGCGGCCGGCGACGTACTTCACGAGCGGCGAGTAGTGCAGGATCAGCTTGTCGCGCAGGCCCGAGTCGCCGGAGGCCTTGAAGTCCTCCCAGAGCTGGCGCAGCCGCTCCTGGGTCTCGGCCGCGGCGGCAGCCTTCTCCTCCTCGGTGGGCGTCAGATCGATCGCGTCGAGGTCCACCTCGAACTCGTCGTCCCCCGTGTCGGCGTCGGTCTCGTCGTCGACCTCAAGGGCGTCCTCAGGCTCGAGAGCGTCGTCGACGCCCTCAGGCTCGCGGGTGCGCCTGCTCATACGTTGCCCTCAACCGTTCGACGCTGACGTGGGTGTAGATCTGTGTAGTCGCGAGCGTAGCGTGCCCCAAGATCTCTTGGACGGATCGGAGGTCCGCGCCACCCTCCAGAAGGTGTGTCGCGGCCGAGTGCCGGAGGCCGTGCGGGCCGAGATCCGGGGCGCCCGGGACGTGCCGGAGCATCCGGTGGACCGTCTCGCGGGCCGTCCGGGGGTCCAGCCGGCGCCCTCGTGCCCCGAGCAGCCGGGCCGGCCCGGACTCCTCCGTCCGCAGCCGCGGACGGCCGTCGGCCAGCCAGGAGTCCAGCGCCGCCTGGGCCGGCAGGCCGTAGGGCACGGTGCGCTCCTTGGCCCCCTTCCCCAGGACGCGCACTGTGCGGCGACCGGGGTCGACGTCGTCGAGGTCGAGGCCCACCAGCTCCCCCACCCGCATCCCGGTCGCGTAGAGCAGCTCGAGGACCAGGAGGTCGCGCAGGTGCACCGGGTCGCCGTCGTCGGCCGCCACCGTGGCGACGTCGAGCAGGTCGACGGCCTCGGACTGCTTGAGGACGCCGGGGAGCACGCGGTGCGCCGCCGGGGTGGCCAGCCGGTCGCCCGGGTCGGCCGCCAGCAGGCCGCGACGGAACGCCCAGGCCGTGAAGACGCGGGCCGAGGCAGCCCGCCGGGCCAGCGTGGTCCGGGCGTGGCCCTCGACCCCCTCGCGCGCGAGCCAGCTGCGCAGGTCGGCGAGGTCGAGGTCGGCCAGCGACGTCGCACCCTCGGCGCGGGCATGTGCCAGCAGCCGACGGACGTCGCCGGTGTAGGCGCGGACGGTGTGCGGGCTGCGGCCCAGCTCGCTCGCGAGGTGGACGGCGAACGCCTCCAGCGCGTCGTCCATGTCCGGGGTCAGGTCGGCCGCGACCGGCACGACCTGGACCTCGGGGGACGCGGACACGCCCCCACCGTCCGTTGCCGCGCGCCGGGAGTCAACGCGGCGCGCCGCGCGGCGCCAGCCGCCACCCGGACGCATCGCAGCGCACCCAGCCCGAGACCTCGAGCAGGCCGAGCGCTCCGGCGGCCTCGGCGGGGGTGACCCCGGCGGTCCGGGCCACCGAGTCGAGGGTGGCCGGGCGGCGGGCCGGGACGGCATCGAGCACCCGGGCGGTGAGCGGGTCCAGCCCGTCGCGCGGTGCCACCGGTCCGTCCGGCCGAGGTGCGAGATCGGTGCCGAGCTCGCCGAGGGCCTCGGCCACCTCGTCCGCCGACGTCACCAGCGTCGCTCCGTCGCGGAGCAGGCG
>JBGAJT010000084.1:0-11791 GCA_044224785.1 Candidatus Nanopelagicales bacterium
GGCCCATCATGTGGTTGATGATCCAGCCGCCGCCCTTGGCGTCGACGGAGAAGACCTCGAACGCGGGCGGGCCGCTCAGGCCGGGCAGCAGGCCGGCGAGCGCGGGGCCCGCGACGAAGAGGGCGAGACCGGCACCGGCGACGTCTCCAACGCCACCAAGCACATGCGCACGATCCGCGCCGAGATCAACCGGCTCTCCTCGATGGCCGACGACGAGCTCTACGTCGCCGCGAAGGAGCTGCAGGCGCCCTACGACCTCGTCGTCGAGACCGCGCGCCTGGGCCGCCTCCCCGTCGTGATGTTCACCGCGGGCGGCATCGCCACGCCGGCCGACGCCGCGATGATGATGCAGCTCGGCGCCGACGGCGTCTTCGTCGGTTCGGGCATCTTCAAGAGCGGCAACCCGGCCGAGCGCGCCAACGCGATCGTCCAGGCGACCACGCACTTCCGCGACGCCGACATCGTCGCCAAGGTGAGCCGCGGCCTCGGCGAGGCGATGGTCGGTATCAACGTCGCCGACCTCCCGGTGCACCACCGCCTGGAAGACCGCGGCTGGTGACGGCGGCCCCGCTGGTCGGGGTCCTCGCGCTGCAGGGCGACGTCCGCGAGCACGAGCGGGCGCTGCAGGTCTCGGGCGCGTCCACGCGCCAGGTGCGCCTGCCCGAGCACCTCGAGGGCATCGACGCGCTCGTCGTGCCCGGAGGCGAGTCGACGACCATGAGCAACCTGGCGCTGCGCTGGGGGCTGATGGAGCCGCTGCGCGACCTGGTCCGCTCCGGGCTGCCGGCGTACGGCTCCTGCGCGGGGATGATCATGCTCGCGGAGCGGATCGCGGGCGGCCGCCCCGACCAGGAGACGATCGGCGGCCTCGACGTCACCGTGGTCCGCAACGCCTTCGGCCGCCAGGTCGACTCCTTCGAGGCCGACATCGACATCCCGGTGCTGGGGGAGCGCCCCGTGCACGCGGTGTTCATCCGCGCCCCGTGGGTCGACGAGGCGGGCGCCGACGTGGAGGTCCTCGGGCGCGTCCCGGCCGGACCGGCCGCCGGTAAGATCGTCGCCGTCCGGCAGGGCCACCTGCTGGCCACGTCCTTCCACCCCGAGCTGACCGGGGACACCCGGGTGCATCAGTACTTCGTCGAGATGGTGAGAGAGCAGGCATGAGCGGCCACTCCAAGTGGGCGACCACGAAGCACAAGAAGGCCGTCATCGACGCCAAGCGCGGCAAGATGTTCGCCAAGCTGATCAAGAACATCGAGGTCGCGGCGCGCACGGGCGGCGGCGACCCGGCCGCGAACCCGACGCTGTACGACGCGATCTACAAGGCGAAGAAGAGCTCGGTCCCTAACGACAACATCGACCGCGCGGTGAAGCGCGGCTCCGGCGCCGAGGCCGGCGGCGCCGACTACCAGACGATCATGTACGAGGGCTACGGCCCCAACGGCGTCGCGGTCCTCATCGAGTGCCTCACCGACAACCGCAACCGGGCCGCCTCCGAGGTCCGCGTCGCGATGACCCGCAACGGTGGGTCGATGGCCGACCCCGGCTCGGTCGCCTACCTGTTCTCCCGCAAGGGGGTCGTCATCGTGCCCAAGGGCGAGCTCACCGAGGACGACGTGCTGCTCGCGGTCCTCGAGGCCGGCGCCGACGAGGTCAACGACCTCGGCGAGGCCTTCGAGGTCGTCTCCGCGGCGACCGACGTCGTCGCCGTGCGCACCGCGCTGCAGGAGGCGGGCATCGACTACGAGTCGGCCGAGACCTCGTTCCTCCCCTCGATGCAGGTCGAGGTCGACGAGGACACCGCCCGCAAGGTGTTCCGCCTCATCGACGCCCTCGAGGACAGCGACGACGTCCAGACCGTCTACGTCAACGCCGACGTGTCGGACGAGATCCTGGAAGCCCTCGACGCGTAGCGTCCGCTCTTCCAGGGTCGCGTCCGATGGGCTCCCGCTGGGCGCTTGCGCCCAGTAGGGGAGAGATCCTCGAAGCGCTCGACGCGTAGTTCCGGGGCTCCAAGCGAGCGCGGGCTCGCTGCGCTCGCAGAGCGACCCGGTCGAGACCCGTCGGGCCCCGCCCGGGTCGCTCGCGCTCGCGTCGCCCGCGTGTCTCGCGTTGTCGAGGGGCGTTCGTGGTTAGCATCCGTACATCTGTTCGGTCTGCGGAGGGATCCACGTGCGCGTGCTGGGCGTCGACCCGGGCCTGACCCGGTGCGGGGTCGGGGTGGTCGACGGCACGCCCGGTCGCCGGCTCACGCTCGTGCGCGTCGAGGTGCTGCGCACGGCTCCCGACCTCGACCTCGCGCACCGGCTGCTGGCCCTCGAGGAGGGCATCGAGGCCGCGCTCGACGCCACCCGGCCCGACGCGGTGGCGGTCGAGCGGGTGTTCGCCCAGCACAACGTCCGGACGGTCATGGGTACGGCGCAGGCCGGCGCGATCGCCATCGCCGCCGCCGCCCGTCGCGGTATCCCCGTCGCCCTGCACACGCCGAGCGAGGTGAAGGCCGCCGTCACCGGCAGCGGCCGCGCCGACAAGGCCCAGGTCGGCGCGATGGTCACCCGCCTGCTGGCCCTCGACGAGGCGCCCCGCCCGGCCGACGCCGCCGACGCCCTGGCGCTGGCCATCTGCCACCTGTGGCGCGGCGACGCCAGCGCCCGCCTCGCGGCAGCCGCAGCTGCCGCCCCCCAGTCGCGCATCCCGCGCACGACCCGCGCGGCCCGTCCCGTACCGGGGCGCCGCGTCGCTGTCGGAGGTACCCCGTGATCTCGTTCGTCCGCGGCACCGTCGCCTCGGTCGGTGCGACCACCGCCGTGGTCGACGTCGGCGGCATCGGCCTCGAGCTGCAGTGCACGCCGGCGACCCTGGGCGACCTGCGGGTCGGCCACGCGGCCTCCCTGCCGGCGACCCTCGTCGTTCGCGAGGACTCGATGACCCTCTACGGGTTCGCCGACGCCGACGAGAGGTCGGTCTTCGAGATCCTGCAGACGGTCACGGGCGTCGGCCCGCGCCTGGCGCAGTCGCTGCTCTCGGTGCTCTCGCCCGACGCCCTGCGCGTCGCGGTCGCCACCGAGGACCTCACCGCGCTCACCCGCGTGCCCGGCGTCGGCCGCAAGGGCGCGCAGCGCCTCGTGCTCGAGCTGAAGGACCGGCTCGGCGCCCCGAGCGGCGCGGTCGACCTCGGCCGTGCCGCCGCCGCCACCGGCCCCGCCTGGCAGGGGCAGGTCCATGCCGCGCTCGTCGGTCTCGGGTGGGCGCCGAGGGAGGCCGACGCCGCGATCGAGGCCGTCGCCGACGACGTGGCCGACGACGCCGACGTCGCGACCGTCCTGCGTGCAGCCCTGCGGGCGCTGGACCGCGCATGAGTCCCGACGACACCGACCTCGGCGTCGAGGTGGTCCACGACGACGGCTCGCGGCTCGTCGGCCCCGAGCTGCGCGACGACGACGCCGCGATCGAGGGCGCCCTCCGGCCCCGCACCCTCGATGCGTTCATCGGCCAGCAGCGGGTGAAGGACCAGCTCGGGCTCGTGCTCGAGGCGGCGTCGGCTCGCGGCCGGGCCGCCGACCACGTCCTGCTCGCCGGTCCGCCCGGTCTGGGCAAGACCACGCTCGCCATGATCATCGCCGCGGAGCTCGGTACGCCGCTGCGCGTCACGAGCGGTCCGGCGCTGCAGCACGCGGGCGACCTCGCCGCGGTGCTGTCGAGCCTGGTGCCCGGCGAGGTGCTGTTCCTCGACGAGATCCACCGGATGTCGCGCGCGGCCGAGGAGATGCTCTACCTGGCGATGGAGGACTTCCGGGTCGACATCATCGTCGGCAAGGGACCCGGCGCCACGGCGATCCCGCTCGACCTCCCGCCCTTCACCTTGGTCGGCGCCACCACCCGCGCCGGGCTGCTGCCCGGTCCGCTGCGCGACCGGTTCGGGTTCACCGCGCACATGGACTTCTACGAGGCCGACGACCTGCGCGCGATCCTGCAGCGCAGCTCCGCGCTGCTCGACGTACCCCTCGCCGACGAGGCAGCGGTGGAGATCTCGCGGCGGAGCCGGGGGACCCCTCGCGTGGCCAACCGGCTGCTGCGCCGGGTGCGCGACTACGCCCAGGTCCGGGCCGACGGCCACGTCGACCTCGGCGTCGCCCAGGCCGCGCTCACCCTCTACGAGGTCGACCCGATCGGCCTGGACCGCCTCGACCGCGCCGTCCTCGACGCCCTGCTGCGCCGGTTCGGCGGCGGGCCGGTCGGCCTCTCGACCCTCGCCGTCGCCGTGGGGGAGGAGTCGGAGACCGTCGAGACGGTCTGCGAGCCGTTCCTCGTGCGGGCCGGCCTGCTCGCCCGCACCCCGCGGGGGCGGGTGGCGACCCCCGCCGCCTGGGCGCACCTGGGCCTGACCATGCCCGCCGGGATGACGCCGGTGCTGCCCTTCGCCGAGGCGGAGGATCCCGGGACCAGCACCTAGACTCGCTCGCGACCGCCGGCGTGCCCCGGCCCGTGACCGGAGGACTGCGTGGATCCCAACGGCCTGCTGCTGATCATCGTCGTGATCGGCGCCTTCTACTTCCTCATCGTGCGCCCGGCGCGCAACCGGCAGAAGGAGCAGCAGGCGACCGTCGCCCGGGTGGCCGTCGGCGTCCGGGTCATGACCACCGCCGGCCTGTTCGGGACCGTCACCGCGGTGGAGGACGACCAGATCGACCTCGAGATCGCCCCCGGCGTCACCGTCCGCTACGTGACGGCCGCCGTGGCCAAGGTCCTCCCCGACGCTGCGGCGGACGAGGAGCCCGCGGGAACGACCGAGGAGCCTGCGGCGTCCATCACCGAGGACGACACGCCTGAGGGATAGCCCTGGTTCGGGGGCCGCTCCGGCGTCCTCCATACTTCTCGGGGCTGTCTGCGCAGTCCTGGTAGGGGGACGGGCGTCAGCACGCCGGACCGCTGCAGAGAAGACCACGGCCTCCGGGCCGTTCCGACAGACCCGCCCCCGAGGCGGGCACGAGGGTTCCCGATCCGGCCGGTGCCGGACCGGGACGCACGGGAGACACGACGGTGGCAGCACCGACAAGCGGCTACACGCACGCGGGGCGGACCCTGGCGATCCTCGGGATCATCGTGGTCGCCCTCGGCGTCTGGACGTTCTGGCCAGGCCTGACCAACACGCCCAAGCTGGGCCTCGACCTGCGCGGCGGGACGCAGGTGATCCTGACGCCGACCGGCTCCAACGACGGCGGCGCGATCACCGACGACCAGCTCAAGCAGACCGTCGAGATCATCAGGCAGCGCGTCGACGGCTTCGGCGTCGCCGAGTCCGAGGTGACCACCCAGGGCAGCGGCTCGGGCGCGACGATCATCGTGTCGATCCCCGGTGCGACCAACCAGGCGGTCCTCGACTCGCTGGCGACCACCGCGAAGCTCGACATGCGCCCCGTGCTCGCCATCGACTACGGCACGCCGCAGCCGACCGCGTCGCCCACGGCGTCGGGCAGCGCGTCGCCGTCCGCATCCGCCTCACCGAAGGCCACGGCCTCCGCAGGGAGCGGATCGGCCACGCCGTCCGCGACGTCGTCGGGCAACCCGGCCGCGATCACCGGCGGCCTGTCCAACTCGGCCAGCCCGTCGCCGAGCGCGACCCCCGCGGCCTCGCCGTCGCCGTCGAAGACCACCTCCGCCGGCGGCGTCACGTCGCAGAACGGCAACCCGCCGATCCAGTCCGCCACCAACGACGCCGCTCTGCAGGCCGCGTTCGTCGCGCTGGACTGCAGCAAGCCCGGCGCCACCAAGGGCGGCCCGGCCGACCCGAACAAGTACCTCGTCACCTGCGACAAGTCCGGGCAGCTGAAGTACCTGCTCGACAAGGCCGCGGTCCAGGGCACCGAGATCGCCAGCGCCTCCGCCGGCCTCTCGCAGAACGCCGCGGGCTGGGAGGTCAACCTCAACTTCACCTCCGAGGGCGCCCAGCAGTTCGCGACCGTCACCGGTCAGCTCGCGCAGAACCAGGCCCCGCAGAACCAGTTCGCGATCGTCCTCGACGGTCTCGTCGAATCGGCGCCGAGCGTCAACCAGGCGATCATCGGCGGCAGCGCCGTCATCACGGGCTCCTTCACCGCCGACGAGGCGAAGGCCCTCGCGAACGTCCTGAAGTACGGCTCGCTGCCCGTCTCGCTCGAGGTCTCGTCGGTCGAGACCATCTCGCCGACGCTGGGCACCGACCAGCTCCACGCCGGCCTCATCGCCGGTGCCCTGGGCCTGCTGCTCGTCGGGATCTACCTGGTGGCGTACTACCGGGCCCTGGGCCTGGTCGCGGTCGCGTCCCTGGCGGTCGCGGCGCTCATCAGCTACGAGCTGTTCGTGATCCTCGGTCGACAGCTCGGCTTCACGCTGTCGCTCGCGGGCGTCGCCGGTGCGATCGTCGCGATCGGTATCACGGCGGACTCGTTCGTCGTCTACTTCGAGCGCATCCGCGACGAGATCCGTGAGGGCCGCAGCCTGCGCGCTGCGGGCGACGCCGGCTGGATGCGCGCTCGGCGCACGATCCTGGCCGCCGACTTCGTGTCGTTCCTCGCGGCCGTCGTCCTGTACTTCCTCAGCGTGGGCAACGTCCGCGGCTTCGCGTTCACCCTGGGTCTCACGACCCTGGTCGACGTCATGGTCGCGTTCATGTTCACCCGACCGCTCGTGTCGCTGCTCATGCGCACGGACTGGTTCGCCTCGGGCAAGCCGTGGACGGGCCTGTCGCCCGACCGCCTCGGCGTCAAGACGCCGGTCGTGGCCGTCTCGGACCCGCACCACCCCAAGGCCGGCGCCGGCGCCGCGAAGGAGTCCTGATGAGCAGCCTCGGCACCCTGGCGCACCGCCTCTACAGCGGCGAGGTCTCCTACGACTTCGTCGGCAAGCGGCGTCGCTGGTACGCGATCTCGGGCGTCTTCCTCGTGCTCGCGCTGATCGGTCTGTTCGGCCGCGGCCTCAACCTCGGCATCGAGTTCAAGGGCGGCTCGGAGTTCACCATCCCGAGCACGACCGCCACGGTCGAGCAGGTGCGCGGCGCCGTCGAGTCGGCCGGTGTCGTCGACCCCATCGTCACCCAGGTCGGCAGCAGCACCATCCGCGTGCAGACGCCCGCGCTCTCGACCGACGAGTCGGCCAAGGTCACCGCAGCGATCGCCAAGGAGACCGGCGTGAAGCCCGGCGACATCGGCGTCACGCTGGTCGGGCCCACGTGGGGATCGGAGATCACCAAGAAGGCGCTGCAAGGGCTCGTCGTCTTCCTGATCCTCGTCGTCATCTTCCTGTCGGCGTACTTCGAGTGGCGACTAGCGGTGGCGGCCGTCGTCGCCCTGCTGCACGACCTCCTGATCACGGTGGGCATCTACGCCCTGACCGGGTTCGAGGTCACGCCCGCGACGGTCATCGGCGTCCTGACGATCCTCGGCTTCTCGCTCTACGACACGGTCGTCGTGTTCGACAAGGTGCGCGAGAACACGCGCAACATCACCTCGAGCAACCGGATGACCTACAGCGAGGCCGCCAACCTGGCGCTGAACCAGACCCTGGTGCGCTCGATCAACACCTCGGTCGTGGCGCTGCTCCCGGTCGGCGCGATCCTGATCGTCGGCGTCGGCCTGCTCGGCGCGGGCACGCTGAAGGACCTGTCGCTCGCGCTGTTCATCGGTACCGCTGCCGGCACCTACTCGTCGATCTTCATCGCGACGCCGGTGGCCGCCCAGCTGCAGGAACGCCGTCCGGAGATGAAGGCGCTCGCCGCCCGCGTCGCCGCGCGTCGCTCCGGCACGGACGCGCGCGGCAAGAGCGCCGTGCAGCGCCGCAAGGGCGGAGGTGCCGCGGCTGCCACGGCGGTCCTCGACGACACCGAGGTCGAGGCCTCCGACGCGCTCGACCACCCGACCGCGGCCGACCTGTCCGCACCGGTCGTGCCCACCGGTCCGCGCACGCAGCCCCGCAGCAGCGCCTCGCGCAACAAGCGCAAGAAGCGCTGACGGCCGGCACCGTGACCGACCTGGATGCGCTGCTCGACGAGCGCATGCGCTCGATCCCGGACTGGCCGATCGAGGGCGTCGTCTTCCGCGACATCAGCCCGGTGCTGGCCGACCCGCGCGGCCTGCCGGTGATCGTGGCGGCGATGCGCTCGGCGCTCTCGGCGCAGGGCATCGCGGTCGACGCCGTCGCCGGGATCGAGGCCCGCGGCTTCGTGCTCGGCGCACCGCTCGCGGTCGACCTCGGTGTCGGCTTCGTGCCGGTGCGCAAGAAGGGCAAGCTCCCCGGCGACGTCCTGGCGCAGACCTACGACCTCGAGTACGGCACCGCCACCCTCGAGATCCAGGCCGACGCCGTGCGCGGGGACCACCGGGTCGTGGTGGTCGACGACGTGCTCGCGACCGGCGGCACGGCGCGCGCCACCGTCGACCTGCTGCGCTCCACCGGCGCCGAGGTGGCCGCCGTCGTGTGCCTGCTGGAGCTCGAGGCGCTCGCCGGCCGCGACGCGCTCGCCGACGTCCCCGTCGTCGCCCTCCGCGCGATCTAGGCGGTGCGGAGCAGCCGGGTCGCGGCCAGGTCCGTAGACTGTGCTCTCCGCACCTCGCGAGGAGCAGCGTGGCCGAGGACGTAGCAGCCGGGACGGGCACCCCCGTCTCGCCTCCGCCTGCCTCGCCTCCGCCTGCCTCGCCGCTGCCGCCCGCCGACTACGACGCGTCGGCCCGCCGCTCGCTCCTCCCGCGCATCGCGCCGCGCCGTCCCGGCAGCCGTCAGACGATGCACCCCGAGCTCGAGCCGCTGCTGCGCACGGTGAAGCAGTACCACTCCAAGGTCGACACCAAGATCCTCGAGCGCGCCTACGAGCGGGCGGCCTACCTGCACCGCGACCAGCGCCGCCGGTCGGGCGACCCCTACATCACCCACCCGCTCGCGGTGGCGACGATCCTCGCCGAGCTCGGCATGACCCCGCCGACCCTCGCGGCGGCGCTGCTGCATGACACGGTCGAGGACACGGAGTACTCCCTCGACGCCCTGCGCGAGGAGTTCGGCGAGGAGGTCGCCGCGCTCGTCGACGGCGTCACCAAGCTCGACAAGGTGAAGTACGGCCAGGCCACCGCCGCCGAGACCGTCCGCAAGATGGTCGTCGCGATGGCGCGCGACATCCGGGTGCTCCTCATCAAGCTCGCCGACCGGCTCCACAACATGCGCACGCTGCGCTGGATGCCGCCGGAGAAGCAGGAGTCCAAGGCGCGCGAGACCCTCGAGATCTACGCGCCGCTCGCGCACCGCCTCGGCATGAACACGATGAAGTGGGAGCTCGAGGACCTCTCCTTCGCCACCCTCTACCCGAAGATGTACGACGAGATCGTGCGGCTGGTCGGCCAGCGGGCGCCGGAGCGCGACCACTACCTCGCCGAGGTCAAGGCGATCGTCGAGCAGGACCTCCGCGACGCGAAGATCAAGCCCACCGTCACCGGTCGCCCGAAGCACTACTACTCCGTCTACCAGAAGATGATCGTGCGCGGCCGCGACTTCGCCGACATCTACGACCTGGTCGGCATCCGCATCCTCGTCGAGTCCGTCCGCGACTGCTACGCCGTCCTCGGCGTCATCCACGCGCGGTGGAACCCGGTCCCCGGCCGGTTCAAGGACTTCATCGCAATGCCCAAGTTCAACATGTACCAGTCGCTGCACACGACCGTGATCGGGCCGGGCGGCAAGCCGGTCGAGATGCAGATCCGCACGCTCGACATGCACCGCGCGGCCGAGTACGGCGTGGCCGCGCACTGGCGCTACAAGCAGGGCAACGTCGGGGGCAAGAGCAGTCCCGACGACCTCGGCTGGCTGCGGCAGCTGCTCGAGTGGCAGCGCGAGACCGACGACCCCGACGACTTCCTCGACGCGCTGCGCTACGACCTCGCGTCGACCGAGGTGTTCGTCTTCACGCCGAAGGGCGACGTCGTCGCGCTGCCCGGAGGGGCGACGCCCGTCGACTTCGCCTACGCCGTCCACACCGAGGTCGGGCACCGATGCGTGGGCGCGCGCGTCAACGGCAAGCTCGTGCCGCTCGAGTCGCAGCTGAGCTCCGGCGACGTCGTCGAGGTCTTCACCTCGAAGGCCGAGAACGCCGGTCCCTCGCGCGACTGGCTCACGTTCGTCAGCAGCCCGCGCGCCCGCTCGAAGATCAAGGCGTGGTTCTCCAAGGAGCGGCGCGAGGAGGCGGTCGAGAGCGGCAAGGAGTCGCTCACCCGCGCCATGCGCAAGGCCGGTCTCCCGCTGCACCGCCTGCTCACCGACAGCGCCCTGCAGGCGATGCTCGCCGACCTGCACTACCCGGACGTCACCGCGCTCTACGTCGCCATCGGGGAGAACCGCGTGTCGGCGGCCAGCGTGGTCCAGCGCATCATGGCTGCGCACGGCGGCGCCGACGGTGCCAGCGAGGACCTGGCCGAGGTCGCGACGCCGGCACGGGTCTCGTCGGGCCGTGCACGTCCGCAGGGAGACCCCGGCATCGTCGTCGACGGCGACGACGACGTGTGGGTCAAGCTCGCGCGCTGCTGCACGCCGGTCCCCGGCGACGACGTCCTCGGCTTCGTGACGCGCGGCCACGGCGTCTCGGTGCACCGGCTCGACTGCGTCAACGTCGCATCGCTGCGCAAGGAGCCCGACCGCATCGTGCCGGTCACGTGGGCGCCGCGCGCGACGAGCGTGTTCCTCGTCAACATCCAGGTCGAGGCGCTCGACCGGTCGCGCCTGCTGTCCGACGTCACGCGCGCGCTGTCCGACCAGCACGTGAACATCCTGTCGGCGTCGGTGAGCACCACCCGCGACCGGATCGCCATCTCCCGGTTCACCTTCGAGATGGCCGACGCCACCCACCTGGGCAGCGTCATCAAGGCGGTCCGCGGTGTCGAGGGCGTCTACGACGCCTACCGCGTCTAGCCGATCAGCCGACCGCGGGCTGCGTCAGCGACAGCACGTTGCCGTCGGGATCGTGGAACCACGCGATGCCCTCGCCGCCGGGTGCTGTCCAGACGCCGACGTCGTCCTGGTCCATGCCCGGGTAGCGCAGCGCCGTCACGCCGTGCGCGTGCAGCTGCGAGAGCTGCGTGCGGACGTCGTCGACGACCCACCCCAGCACGGTGAACGGCTGCGGGCGGAGCTCGTCGACCTTCGTGACGCGCAGCGCGACCCCGCCGAGATCGAGCACGCACGCGAAGTCCGAGCGGGACAGCACCGACAGGCCGAGGGCCTCGACAAAGAACCGCTCGGACCGCGCGAGGTCGGTCGAGGGGAGGAAGGCGACCGGGTGCGAGTTCTCGAGCACGGTTCCTCCCACGCGGCGTCGATCAGCCGCTGAACTCCTCGGCGGCGCGCTCGGCGGCCTCGAGCAGGGACCGGGTCGTCGCGATGCGGGCCTCGGCGTCGGCTGCCTTCTTCGTGTCGCCGGCGGCGGCGGCCTTGTCGCGCTCCTTCTCGATCTTCTCGAGCGACGCGCGGAACTGGGCCACCGTGGCGTCGGCGCGCGCCTTGGCCTCGGGGTTGCTGCGGCGCCACTGCTCCTGCTCGCCACGACGGACGGCGTCCTCGACCCGGCGCAGCCGGCCCTCGATGCGCTCCTTGTCGCCGCGGGGGACGTGGCCGATCTTCTCCCAGCGCTCCTGGATTCCGCGCAGCGCCGACTTCGCGCCCTTGAGGTCGCTGGTGTCGATGGCCTCGGCCTCGGCGATCAGCGCCTCCTTGGCCTTGAGGTTCTCGGCGAACCCGGCGTCGCGCTCGCCGAGGGCGGCGTTGCGGGCGGCGAAGAACG
>JBGAJT010000085.1:0-11791 GCA_044224785.1 Candidatus Nanopelagicales bacterium
GGGGCCCTTCGGCGTCCCGGGCCGTGGCGTGCACGACACCGCGGACCTGGGCGAGTCGGTGGTCGGGCGCGTCCGGACATGGGATAACTAACCCCTGTGAAGCACGCCGCCCCCGAGCCCCGGCGCCGCTGGTTCGGTCGGCGCAGCGCTCCCGAGCCCGTCGTCGACCTGCGCGACGAGCCGGTCGTCCTGGCCGACGACGCGGAGAGCGTCGTCGCGCGCATGGCCCGGCTGCGCGACGCGGGTCTCATCACCGCGGCGGAGTTCGAGCACGAGAAGCGGCGCATCCTCGCCGCCGAGGCCGACCAGCCCCGCCCCTAGCTGCTGCGGACCGGCGTCGCCGACCCGTCTACGAACGACGACGGCCCGTCCAGGTGGACGGGCCGTCGTGGTGCGTGCGGGGGGGGTCAGGCGGCGGGGCCGTGGCCCTCGAGGTGCGGCTGGGCCGGCACCGGCAGCTTGAGGACGTTCTCGTCGGGGATCTCGGACTCGATGTCGTCGGCGCCGATGCTGTGCGTCATCGCGTAGACGATCAGGCTGCCGGCGATGAGGACGAGGACACCCACGCCGATCCAGCCGGCCGCACCGGGCAGCTGCGTGCTCTTGAGGATGCCGAAGGCGAGCACGATCGTCGTGGGCAGGGTGACGACCCAGGCCAGGACCATCTCGCCCACGATCTTGAGGTTGATGCCCATGCCCGACGCGACACCGGCGCCGGCCACCGAGGAGGCGGCGGCGTGGGTGGTCGAGATCGGGACGCCGAGGCCGGTGGCGCCGAAGATCGAGGTGACGGCGCCGATGTTGGCGGCCACGCCCGACGACGCGTGCAGCGTCGTGATCTTCAGACCCATCGTCTCGATGATCTTCCAGCCGCCCCAGACCGTGCCGAGCGCGATCGCGCCGTAGGCGGAGAACTCCACCCAGGTCGGGACGCCGATGTTGCCGTCGGCACCCACCGCGAGGTGGCCCGTGCCCACGAGCAGCGCGGCGATGACACCCATCGTCTTCTGCGCGTCGTTGGCGCCGTGGCCGAAGGAGACGGCACCCGCCGACACCAGCTGCAACCACTTGAACTGCTTGGCGTTGTCGTCGAGCTTGAAGACGTTGCGTAGTGCTGCGACCAGGAACATCGCGAGGAACGCGATGCCGAACGCGATGAGCGGGCTCGCGACGATCGCGATCACGGTCTTCTGCACGCTCGGCCAGCTGATGGCGTCGATGCCGCCGGCCGCCAGGCCCGCGCCGACCAGGCCGCCGATGAGCGCGTGGCTCGAGGAGGACGGCATGCCCACCCACCACGTGGCGTAGTTCCACACGATGGCGGCGAACAGGGCCGCGAAGATCACGGCGACGCCGGTGACGCCCGGCTTGACCGTCTTGGCCACCGTGTTGGCGACCGCGGTGCCGACGATGAAGACCGCGGCGAAGTTGAAGAAGGCGGAGAACCAGACGGCCGCCTTGGCCGGCAGGGCGCGCGTGGCGACCACGGTCGAGACCGAGTTCGCGGCGTCGTGGAAGCCGTTGGTGAAGTCGAACAGCAGGGCCAGCGCGATCACAGCCACCACGGCGACCAGGGTCAGGTCCACGGGTCTCCCCCGGAAGGTGGAGCGGCGCCTGACCGCTCCCGTCGAGGCCCATTGAGGGGCATCGGGTGGGGCGTGTCCAACGCGTGGAGTGAACTCGTGGTGAACCGCCGATGAACCGGGGCCCGGTGGGGGAGCGGCCCAGGATTCACCCCCGATTCGTGCTCAGGTCACCCTTCGTTCGGCGTGTCGCGGCCCGATCGTGACACCCTCCGGGCCGGCCCCGCCACGCCCCGGCCGCACCCCCGGCCGCGCCCCGGCCGCACCCCCCGCCGTGTCCCCTGTCGTGCCCTCTGTCGAGCCCCCGCCGTCCCGCGGTCCGGGACGCCGGGCGGGCCTGTCCCCGGACGCGCGCGAGGCCCCTCCCGAGGTGCGGGAGGGGCCTCGTCGTCGGCGGTCAGCTGATGCCGAACAGCTGGGTGAGCGGGTCGTAGGCGAAGTAGACGATGAAGGCGGCGGAGACCACCCACAGCAGGGCGGGCACCTCCTTGGCCTTCCCGTTCACGGCCTTGATCAGGCAGAAGGTGATGAAGCCGGCGCCGATGCCGTTGGTGATCGAGTACGTGAACGGCATGAGCACCATGGTGAGGAAGGCGGGGATGCCGATCTCGTAGTCGGTGAAGTCGATGTGGCGGATCTGGGTCATCATCAGGAAGCCGACGATGATCAGGGCCGGGGTCGCCGCCTCGTGCGGGACGATCGTGACGAGCGGCGTGAAGAACATCGCGACGAGGAACAGCACACCGGTCGCCACGGACGCGACACCCGTGCGGGCGCCGTCGCCGATGCCCGACGCCGACTCGATGTAGGACGTGTTGCTCGACGTGCCGGCCACACCACCGGCGATCGCGCCGACGGAGTCGACGACCAGGATCCCCTCGAAGTGCGGGACCTCGCCGTCCTCGTCGACGATGCCGCCCTCGTTGGCCAGGCCGAAGACCGTGCCCATCGTGTCGAAGAAGTCGCTGAGCATGAGCGAGAAGACCGCCAGGGCCGCGGCGACGGCGCCGATGGCGGCGAAGCCGCCGAAGAGGCTCACGTGGCCGATGGTGTCGAAGCTCGGCGTACCGACGATGCTGTCGGGCAGCTTCGGGACGTTGAGGCTCCAGCCGTTCTCGTTGGCCACCTTGCCGTCGGCGCCGACGCGCGGACCGACCTTCGCGATCGCCTCGATGATCACGGCGAGGACGGTCGTCGACACGATGCCGATGAGGATCGCGCCGCGCACCTTCCTCGCGACGAGCACCGCGGTCAGCAGCAGACCGAAGACGAACGTGAACGCCGGCCAGCCGCGCAGCGCGCCGTTGGTGCCGAACGTGATGAGCGGGCTGCCCGGGCGGACGATGCCGGCGTCCGCCAGCCCGACCAATGTGATGAACAGACCGATACCGACGCTGATCGCCACGCGCAGGTTCAGTGGCACCGCACGGAAGACGGCCTCCCGGAAGCCGGTGACCGCCAGGATCAGGATCAGGATGCCCTCGAGGACGACGAGGCCCATGGCCTCGGCCCAGGTCATCTGCGGCGCGAGGCTGAAGGCGATGACGCCGTTGATGCCCAGGCCCGCCGCCATGGCGACGGGGAAGCGGCCGAAGACGCCCATCGCGATCGTCATGAGGCCCGCGATCAGCGCGGTCGCCGCGCTCACCGCGGCGATCGACGCGACGACGTTGGAACCGCCGATGAACTGGCCGCCCTTGTCCTGCGCGGTGCCGATGATCAGCGGGTTGAGGATCACGATGTAGGCCATCGTGAAGAAGGTGACGAGCCCGCCGCGGATCTCGCGGCCGTTGCTGCTGCCGCGCTGCGAGACGTGGAACCAGCGGTCCCACGCGTTCTTCGGCGGCGCTGGGGTGTCGACGGCCATGGGTGTCCTTCCGAGGACGACGGGGGGCCGTGCGCGGCCCGAGACAGCCACGAAGAGTAGTGGTCCGAGCACGTCCTGGTCGAGGAGTTCGAGCAGATCGGCGCGGGGAGTTTCTCCGTGCGGCGCAAGGACTTTCCGGCGTCGGTCGAGCCGCCCCGAACGCCGACGAGGCCCCTCCGAGTATGAGTCGGAGGGGCCTCGCGATGGCCGTCGGCCCGCCCCCGGGAGACCCGGGAGCGAAGCTCGACCCGCGGGTGCCGCCGCGGCCGTCGTACGAGTCCGGCAAGCCGGGCCCCGCATCGAACAGATGGCCTGCTCGTCCGGTCCTGACGTCCCGCTGCGATGGCACCCGCAGTCCTCGGGGTCGCCCCCTCGGGATGGTCCGCCGTTCTCCGGTCGAGCCGCCTCGCACCTCGGTGCGTCTCCCCGGGTCGCCCCGGTTCCTCGCTCCGCCGCGCTCGGCGTGGGGCAAGTTCTAGTCGCGCCGGAGCGACCCCCACAAGGGGTTTCCGCGACGACTTTTCCTGCACAGGACGACCCACAACCTCGTCCACAGCGAGCCGTGCTCACGCCCGCCGTCCTCCACACCCCTGTGCACAAAGCTCGTGGACAACGACCCTGCGGTCGATGTGTCCCAGCCTGCGCCAGGTGCAGGCATTCCTCCCCCGACGACGACTGCGGCGGGATGTCCTGGGGAGCGTCACCTGCGCCTATCGCAGGTCGGGGCACATCGACCGCGGATGGCGGCTGGGGGTTCGGGTCAGGCGGCGAGGGTGGCGGGGGCGAGGTCGGCGAGGAGGTCGGCGACGACGTCGATCACCTCGGCGTCGGCGCCCATCGACATGTGGGTCGCGTGCACCTCGACCGGGGTGGCCTGCGGGTCCAGGCACGCGCGCCAGTCGATGACGCCGTCGTCCATCGAGAACACCGACGTGTAGGCGATGCCCGCGGGCACGTCGGCCTGCAGCCAGCCGCGCACCTCCGTGGCGCAGTCGCCGGACAGGCAGTCCTCGCCGAGCAGCCCCGGTACGCCGATCGACGACAGCCGGGTGATGAGCTGCAGCTGCAGCGCCAGGGTCGCGTTCACCGCGAGCGGGTCGGTGTTCGGCGTCCCGAGGGTGATGAGCGCCGACACCAGGTCGGGCCGGCGCACGGTCGCGATCTTGCCGAGCGTGCCGCCGCGGCTCCAGCCGACGACGGCCACCTTGCGCCCGGTGCGCTCCGCGGCCTCCTCGAGACGGCGCTCGACGGCGTCGGCGAGCTCGCGGGTGCAGCCGATGTTGGGCGCGATCCCCGACCGCGACGTCCAGTGGCCGCGCCCGCGCAGCAGCTCGGCCATCGGCGCGAGCGCGAAGTCGCCGGAGAAGAACCCGGGGACGAGGAGCACGGGCACCTTGGCCGGGTCGGGCTCGGTGTGGGCGCGCTGGTGGGGCAGCAGCCGGCCGGCGACCTTGAACATCGACAGGTTCTCGCGGACAGCCGTGATCACCGGCGGGTGGAAGCCCGCCGGGTGCGTCAGCAGGTCGCCGAGCTCCTCGAGCGACCGCGCCACGGGGCCGGCCATGGGCTCAGTGTGCGGCACGACCCGCGATCGCGCGACGGCCTCGACCCGTCCGTGACCTCGCCGTACGCCGACCGGCGCAGCCCCGCACCGCGCGCAGTCCCCCGACCACCCGCCGTCGCCAGGTCGGTGGGCGCTCGGCGCGGTCTCCACACCGCGCTCCGCACCCCTCGACTCACTGTGCCGGTCGGTGGGCGCTCGGCGCGGTCTCCACACCGCGCTCCGCGCTCCTCGACTCCGGGCGACGGTCCGGGGCGGGTCTCAGCGGGGGCATAAGGAAGGCGTCGGTGGGGCCGAGGCTGTTGCCAGGGTGCTGCCAGGGACGGTCTCGACAGTGGACGCATGACCACCACCGAGTACGAGCCGAGGCTCGAGACGCAGACGGGCAGCACCGCCGCCGCCCCGGCGTCGACCCGTGCCACCACCGTGACCGGGGCGATCGAGCACGCCGTGCTCGACGTGGTCGTCCCGGTCTACAACGAGCAGCGCGACCTGGTCCCCAGCGTCGAGCGCCTGCACACCTACCTCGCCGCGGAGCTCCCGTTCCCGGCGCGGATCACCATCGCCGACAACGCGAGCACCGACGCCACGTGGTCGCTCGCGACCGACCTGGCCGGCCGCCTCCCCGGGGTGCGCGCCGTGCGCCTGGAGCAGAAGGGCCGCGGCCGCGCGCTGCACCAGGTGTGGTCCGCGAGCGACGCCGACGTCCTGGCCTACATGGACGTCGACCTCTCGACCGACCTCGCGGCGCTGCTCCCCCTCGTCGCGCCGCTCGTGTCGGGTCACAGCGACCTGGCGATCGGCAGCCGGCTGGCCCGCGGGTCGCGCGTCGTGCGCGGTCCGAAGCGCGAGTTCATCTCGCGCAGCTACAACCTGCTGCTGCGCACGGCGCTGGCCGCGCGGTTCTCCGACGCGCAGTGCGGGTTCAAGGCGATCCGCGCCGACCGTGCGCGCGAGCTGCTCCCCCTCGTCGAGGACACCGGCTGGTTCTTCGACACCGAGCTGCTCGTGCTCGCCGAGCGACGCGGGCTGCGCATCCACGAGGTGCCGGTCGACTGGGTCGACGACCCGACGTCGAGCGTCGACATCGTCGCCACCGCGACCGCCGACCTCAAGGGCATGTGGCGCCTCGCGCGCGGCATGGCCACGGGCCGGATCCCGGTGAGCGCGCTGCCGACCGAGGAGCACCCCGGCGTACCGCGCGGTCTCAGCTCCCAGCTGCTGCGCTTCGCCGCGATCGGCGTCGCGTCGACCCTCGCCTACCTCGCGCTCTTCCTGCTGCTGCGCGGTCCGCTCGGGGCGCAGGGCGCGAACCTCGCGGCGCTGCTCCTCACCGCCATCGCGAACACCGCGGCCAACCGCCGCCTCACCTTCGGGGTGCGCGGCGCCGCCGACCGGTTCCGCCACCAGCTGCAGGGCCTCGTCGTCTTCGCGATCGGGCTCGCCCTCACGTCGGCGTCGCTGTGGCTGCTCGGCGTCCTCGTCCCCGACCCCTCGCGCACCGTCGAGGTCGTCGCCCTCGTCACCGCGAGCGTCGCCGCGACGCTCGTGCGCTTCCTGCTCTTCCGCTCGTGGGTCTTCCCGCGTCAGCGGACCGCGTCGGCCCCGGTGGCCGCGCCCGACCGGAGGACCGTCCGATGACCACCGTGCACCCCGACAGCGGCACCTCGCCGTACGCGTCGCCCGACACCGAGTTCGTCCCCCCGTTGACCGACGTCGCCGCTGCGCCGGTCATCACCGAGCTCCCGCCGATGCCCCCCATGGGCGGGACCGTCCCGAGCGGGGCGCCCGCTGCCCCTGTGGCGCCCCGCTCGGGCATCAGCCGGATCTGGCGCGGCCGTGAGGACGACCCGAGGTGGGTCCGTCCGAGCCTCCTCGCGCTGCTCGTCGCGACCGCGGCGCTCTACCTGTGGGGCCTGTCGGCCTCCGGCTGGGCGAACGCGTTCTACTCCGCCGCGGTCCAGGCCGGCACGCAGTCGTGGAAGGCGTTCCTGTTCGGCTCGTCGGACGCCGCGAACTTCATCACCGTCGACAAGCCGCCCGCATCGCTGTGGCCGATGGAGATCTCGGCGCGCATCTTCGGCCTGTCGAGCTGGAGCATGCTCGTACCGCAGGCGCTCATGGGTGTCGCGAGCGTGGGCCTGCTCTACCTCGCCGTACGCCGGGTGAGCGGTGCCGCCGCCGGCCTGGTCGCCGGTGCGGTCCTCGCGCTCACGCCGGTCGCGACGCTGATGTTCCGCTTCAACAACCCCGACGCGCTGCTCGTGCTGCTGCTCACCGCCGCGGCGTACGCGACGGTGCGCGCCACCGACGCCGCGTCGCGCAAGTGGCTCGTCATCACCGGCGTGCTCGTCGGCTTCGCGTTCCTCACCAAGAGCCTGCAGGCGTTCCTGCCGCTGCCCGCGTTCGCGCTCGTCTACCTGATCGCCGCCCCGACCTCGCTGCGCCGACGGCTCGTCGACCTGGCGCTCGCCGGCGTCGCGATGGTCGCGTCGTTCGGCTGGTGGATCGCGCTCGTCGAGCTGTGGCCGGCCTCGAGCCGCCCCTACATCGGCGGCTCGCAGTCCAACTCGGTCATCGAGCTGATCATGGGCTACAACGGCCTCGGCCGGATCACCGGCGACGAGACCGGCAGCGTGACGCCGGGCGGCAACGGCGGCGCCGGCGCCTGGGGCGCCACCGGCTGGGACCGTCTGTTCAACGCCAGCTACGGCGGTCAGGTGGCCTGGCTCATCCCCGCCGCCCTGGTGCTCGGCCTCGCGGTGATCGTGGCGACCTGGCGCGCCCCGCGCACCGACCGGCTGCGCGCGTCGGCGATCCTCTGGCTCGGCTGGCTGCTGCTCACCGGGATCACCATCTCGTTCGCGCAGGGCATCATCCACGAGTACTACACGGTGGCCCTGGCCCCCGCGATCGGTGCGCTCGTCGCGATCGGCGGCGCCACCCTCTGGCGGCTGCGCGAGAGCACGGTCGCGCGCATCGTCCTGGCCTTCACGGTCGCCGGCACGTCGGTCTGGGCAGCGGTCCTGCTGTCGCGGTCGGCTGACTGGTACCCCTGGCTTCGCTTCGTCGTCCTCGCCCTCGGCATCGGCTCGGCGCTCGCGCTGCTCGTCACCGACCGGATGTCGCGCCGGGTCGCCGGCGTCGTCGCCGCAGCGGCGCTCGTGTCCGGGCTGCTCGCCCCCGCGGCGTACTCGCTGCAGACGGCGTCGGTCGCCCACTCCGGCTCGCTACCCACGGCCGGCCCCTCGACCGGTGGCGGCTTCGGCGGACGCGGCGGCCCCGGCGGCGGCGGGCTGCCGCAGGGCGGCCCCGGCGGCACGACCACCGGCCAGCAGAACGGCCAGCCCCCGTCGTTCGGCGGCCAGAACGGCACGTCGCAGAACGGCACCACGCAGAACGGCGGCACCACCGGTACGTCGCAGAACGCGATGCCGACCGGAGGCCAGGGCGGTCCCGGTGGCGGCATGGGCGGCCTGCTCGGTGCCAGCACCGTGAGCGACGCGATGGTCGCGCTGCTGTCGCAGGACGCCGACCAGTACACCTGGGTCGCGGCAGCGGTCGGGGCGCAGACGGCGGCGGGCTACCAGCTCGCGACCGGCGACCCGGTGATGTCGCTCGGCGGGTTCAACGGCAGCGACCCATGGCCCACGCTCGACGTCTTCAAGAGCTACGTCGAGTCCGGCCAGGTCCACTGGTTCATCGGCGGTGGCGGCTTCGGCGGCTCCAACGGCGGGTCGTCGGCCACCAGCGAGATCACCCAGTGGGTGGAGGCGAACTTCACCTCGCAGACCGTCGACGGCGTGACCGTGTACGACCTCACGGCACCGGTCTCCTCCGCGTCGTCGTCGACCGGGAGCACGACCGGCTGATCCTCGGCTCCCACCCGCGTCCCCCCGCCTCCCCCGGGCGGGGGGACGCGCGCGTCCGGACGGCGTCGGGTGATACTTCCGCCATGCGGAGGGGAGCGGCGTACGCCGGCGGCCTGGTGGTCGTCGCGCTGGCGCTCGCCTCGTGCGCGTCTCCGGGAGCCGCGCAGGCACCGGTCCCGGTGTCGTCGGCCTGGCGTCCCGCGCTGTTCGCCGAGGGCTACGGCCCGACCGGCCTGGGCCCCTCGCCGTCGGACTCCACCCTCGCCGACCCGGACCAGAGCCGGCTGGCCGGCGTGAGCATCGTGCAGAGCGACCTGCCCAGCTCGCTCAAGGTCTCGCTGCCGACCGACGGCACCTCGCTCGACGTCGCATCGCTGTCGTACTGCGGCGGCACCTTCGCGAGCGAGAGCGCGCGGCTGGCCCGGCGCCACACGATCGTTGTCCCGCAGTCGTCGATCCCCGGCGTGGCCAGCGAGGCCGTCTACTACCGCACCGTGCAGGACGCGACGATCGCGCTGTCGGAGCTGCGCACGGTCGCGGAGGGCTGCCCCGCGCACCGCACGTCGAGCGACGGCACGACCACGCTGGTGCTCGACAAGGTCGCGGCGCCCGACCTCGACGCCACCGGCCTCGAGCCCGGCGAGCGCCGCCTCGTGATCGCGACGAACGTGTCGTCGCAGGACGGCAAGGCGACGCCGTACCTGCTGCTGCGCGTGTGGCAGCAGCGCGGTCGCGTGCTGGTCGGCCTGCTCTACTCCGGCGCCTCGACCGAGTTCAGCGACTCCGACCGGTCCAACGTGCACCTGCTGGCCGCCAGCATGGCCACGCGGCTCGACGCGCTGCCGCCCGCCTTCACCGGCTCGGGCTGATCCCGCACGGTCGGTGAGCCGATCTCACCGAGCGTGAGCGACGCTCTCACCCACTCGGCCCAACCGCCGCGGGGAGCGCTGTCACCCTGCGTGCCCGTCGGGGGAGAATCGCGCCGTGCGCGACGGCACCCCGGGCTGGCTGGCCATCGTCGCGGCGGACCTCGCCGCGCGTGGCCGGGTCGACGACGCCCTGGTGCGGACCGCCACCGCCACGCAGGTCGGTCTCGTGACGATCGACGACGAGGGCCGGGTGTGGTGGTCGGACGAGACCTACTTCCTGCACGGGCGGCCGCGCTGGCGCCGGGTGCGCACCGTCGACGACCTCGCATGGGGCGCGCGCGACCCGGGCGCCGTGCGCCGCGCGTACATCGCGACCCTCGACCAGCAGGACGTCGAGCTGCGCTACCAGGCGCTCGGCGCCGCCGGCGAGACCCGCGACCTCGTGCTGCGCTCGCTCGGCCGCGGCATCGCCGCCGTCCACCGCGCCGGCGTCGGGCGCCCGCAGACCGCCGTCGACCCGCAGCCGCCGGTGCAGGCCCCCG
Source organism: Candidatus Nanopelagicales bacterium (assembly GCA_044224785.1). Lineage (GTDB taxonomy): Bacteria > Actinomycetota > Actinomycetes > S36-B12 > CAIYMF01 > Longivirga. Next base: position 10,295 of record JBGAJT010000085.1, read on the forward strand.
TCGAGCCGGCCCCAGCCCGGATCATCGTCGCTCCCCCGGTCGTCGCTCCCCCGGCCGTGGCGGAACCGCCCGTGGTGGACACGCCCGTCGAGGCGACGCCGGTTGCGGAGCCGGTGCCGCTGCGGCCGACGCCGGCGGAACCCGTCGCTGAGGCGCCCGTCGTCGAGGACGCCGTCGTCGAGATCCCGCTGCCCGAGGCCTCGGCCGCTTCCGCCGATGGCGACGACGAGGCGCAGGAGCAGTGGCAGCTCGCCGCCGCCGTGCTCTCCGCGACCCCCGATCTGCTGCTGCTGTTCGACCTCGCGACGTCGCAGGTCGTGAGCATGGCCGGCAGCGCCGAGGACGCCACGGACATCGTCGAGCACCTGCGCGAGGGCCACGACCTGCGCGAGCAGCTGCACCCGGAGGACCTGCCGCGCCTGGCCGAGTGGCGTGCCGGCTTCGCCGACCTCGCCGAGGGCGAGGTGCGCTCGGTCGACGCGCGCTTCCGGATCGCCGACGAGTGGCACTGGCGCGAGCTGCGTGCGTCGGAGTTCCGTCGCGACTCCGCCGGCGACGTGTGCGACGTCGTCATCGTCGTGCGCGACGTGCACGACCGCGTGACGTCGACGCACCGCATCGTCGAGAGCGAGCGCGCGTTCCGCGAGGTGTTCGACGCCAGCCCGGTCGGCCTCGCCGTCCTCGACGACACCGGCCGGTTCACCGACGTCAACGACGCCTTCTGCCGGCTCGTCGGGCGCACGCGCGAGGGCGTGCTGGTCACCGTGTACGAGGCGCTGCTCCACCCGCAGGACCGTGCGGCCGCGGTCATCACGCGCGCGCGCCGGCTGACCGAGGGCACGAAGTCGTCGTCGGGCGACGCGCGCCTCGTGCGCGCCGACGGCACGACGGTCTGGGTCCGCGTGCGCAGCACCGACATCGAGCACGAGGGCACCGCGCGCACGCTCGTGTCGATCGAGGACGTCACCAGCGCAAAGGCCACCGAGGACCAGCTGCGCCACGACGCGCTGCACGACGAGCTCACCGGCCTGCCCAACCGGCGGCTGCTGCTCGACCGCCTCGAGCGCGCGCTGCTCCGCTCGCGCCGCAGCGGGTCGCGCCTCGCCGTCTACTTCATCGACCTCGACGACCTCAAGCGCATCAACGACACCCACCCGTGGAAGCACCGCGCGGGCGACGTCCTCATCACGACCTCCGCGAGCGCCGTACGCGACGCGCTGCGCGACGCCGACACGCTCGGCCGCCTCGGCGGCGACGAGTTCGTGGCCATCTGCGAGGACATGGGCGACGACGCCGTCGTCGACGAGGTCGGCGCGCGGCTGCTGCACGCCGCCACGCAGGTGATGACCATCGGCACCGACACGGTGCGCCCCGGCGCGAGCATCGGGGTCGCGCTCTCCGACGTCGACGACGAGGACGCGCAGACGCTGCTCCGCCGCGCCGACGCCGCGATGTACAAGGCGAAGACAGCCGGCGGGTCGCGCGTCGTGCGCGCCG
>JBGAJT010000086.1:0-11790 GCA_044224785.1 Candidatus Nanopelagicales bacterium
AGGGCTCGAGCACCAGGCCGATCACGAAGGAGATCAGGCCTGCGAGCGCGATCGCGCTCACCGACGCCGTCACAGAAGGACGGCGCCGGCGGGCGACGATGCGGTTGATCACGCCTGGTCACCCCAGGCGTCGACCGCCCAGGAACGAGCAGTCCAGGTGCCGACGGCCCAGCTGCGCGCGACCCAGGTCAGGTCTGCCCACGAGCGGGCGGACCAGGACCGCGCCGACCAGGCCTGGCTGTCCCACGCGTCGGCGGCCCAGGAACGAGCAGCCCACGAGCGGGCGACCCACGCGAACGCGAGCCAGTCGGTCTGAGCCCACGAGCGGGCGGACCAGGTGTCGTCGGCCCAGCTGCGTGCGGACCACGAGCGGGCGGACCACGACCGAGCCTCGAACTGCGCGTCGGCCCACGAGCGGGCCGACCAGTCCTGCTCGGCCCAGGAGCGGGCCGTGAACGAGCTGTCGGCCCACGAGCGGGCGGCCCAGTCGTCGATCGCCCAGGAGCGTGCCGACCACGAACGGGCAGCCCACGAACGGGCGACGAACGTGTCGGTCGCCCAGGAGCGGGCCTCCCACGCCTGCGTGGCCCAGCTGCGGGCCATGGCGGTCAGCGCGGCGTACTCCTGCGGATCCATCCCCGGGTTGTTCGAGAGCAGCGACAGCGCGAACGCGGTCGCGGCCCAGCGACGGGTCTGGGGCGAGAGCTGCACCCAGGCGGCGCTGACGGCCTCGAGGTCGCCGGCCGTCCAGGCCTGCTGGAAGGCGGCCCAGGCGTCGGCGTCAGCACCGTCGGGCGCGTAGGTGTCGTCGAACGCCGAGCGCGCGGAGCGCGCCGAGCGACCGAGCTTCACCGACGGCGCGTCGGCGACCGCAGCACCGAGGTCCAGCCCGCCGGCACCGGCACCCTCGGCCTTGGTGAGGCCGTCGGTGCGGTAGGCGTTCGAGACCAGCAGCGCCTTGATGGCGTCGGGTGTGAGGGCCTTGCGCGTCCCGATCAGGACGGCGGCGGCGCCGGCCGTGACAGCCTCGGACATCGAGGTGCCGCTGCCGGTGAAGTAGGCCTCGCCCACGCGCGACTGCGGGTTCTCGACGTCGGCCGAGGATCCGGGGGCGCGGGTGGAGATGAGCGAGGTGCCCGGGGCCACGACGTCCGGCTTCTGCGTGCCGAACTGCGTGCCGCGGGAGGAGAACGCGCTGACGGTGTCGTCGGTGCGCGTCGAGGTGGCGTGCTCGTCGATGCTGCCCACGGTGATGAGCGTGGGGTCGGCACCCGGTGAGGTGACGGTGCCCGCGTCGGGGCCGTCGTTGCCGGCGGCGACGACGACGGTCAGGCCGCGCGACCACAGCCGGTCCAGGGCCCGCGCCAGCGGGTCGGTCCTCGGTGGGAGCGGGCTGCCCGTCGACAGCGCGAGGCTGACGACCTTGAGCGTCGGATCGAGGGCGGCGGCGCGCGACACGGCCTGCAGGCCGGCCAGCACGCGGGTCAGGGACGTGGTGCCGTCGGCGGTCGCGACCTGGACGTCGAGGATGCTCGCGTCCGGCGCGACGCCGGTGTACTGCCCGTCCGAGCTCGCGCCGCTGCCGGCGATCAGGCCGGCCATGAACGTGCCGTGGCCCAGGCCGTCGCCGGCGGTGCCGCCGCTGACGTTGACGTGGTCGACACGGCCGGCGAGGTCGGCGACCTCCGCGACCGTGACGCCGGAGCCGGTCGCACCGGCCGGGGCGTCGATGGTGGTGCGGTACGTCGCGCCCTTGACGTCGGCGGCCGCGGTCGCCGACGCGAGGGACGTGACGTGGAGCGCGACGTCGGACACCGCGACGGTCCCCGCGGGTGCCGGGGACCCGGCGGGCAGGGACACGAGGAGGGCGTCGGCGACGTCGTACACGTCGAGCACGCGGCCGCCGCGCTTCGCGACGACCGCCGCGACCTCGGCCGTCGAGACGGTCGGGTCGGTGATGGTGAGCAACGTGCGGGTCGAGGCGGGTGCATGTGCCGCATCGACCGCCGGGGCGCCCAGGGCCAACGCCGTCGCGGAGACGGCGAGAGCGGCTCCCAGGACCAGTCGTCCTGAGGCCCGGGCGCGACGGACCGTGCGGACGCGCGGCGGGCCTGTCTCGCTCCCGACGTGCAGTCTCGTGCGTGCCATGTCCGGCCTCCTTGAGAGAACCCCGACGGAGGCTTCGGACACGTGCGGGAGGGTCCTGTAACCGCTCACCCGATCGGCCCACGCACGGGGCCTGACCTGCGCCGCAACCTCTCGCGCCGCTCAAGCCCGACTCTCCCGACCCGCAGCCGGATCGTCGTGGACCGTCCCGCTGCGGGTATGCCCACAGCCTCACCGAGCACGCGGACAATGTCGGACCGACGGCAGAGCGGTCTGAAGCCGACCACCCCCCCCGCTCGATCGGGCCTGGCGGCCAAGCGTCACGAGCCACGCCGCGAGCCCGACCGAGCTCGCGACGAAGTCGCGATCCGCGCCACGTACGCGAGGACGCGGTGGGGATGATCGAGAAGTCCACTACGAGCGGCAGCAACCCGCCCCCCGTCGGTCGGGCCCGCGAGAACCGACAGCGGTTCAGTGCTCCCGGAAGGGCCGACCGACTCGCGACGACGTCGCGACGGGGCGGGGTCCGCCGACGCGACCGAGCGGAGCGAGGGAGCTTGGAGGCGGCATCACCACAGCACAGACCCGAAGCGGCCGAGCCGCCCGGTACGTCGCGGCCCTTCGGCTACGCCACCAGGATGTAGAGCTTCCGCACCGTCTCCGTCACGTCCCAGCGACCGGACCAGCCCTTCGGGAGGACGAAGACGTCGCCCTCGCCGAGCTCCACCGCCTCGCCGTCGGCGGGCGTGATCACGGCGGTCCCGCCGAGCAGCATCATCGTCTCGGTCGTCGGGCGGTCGACGATCGCCCAGCCGCCGGGCGTGCACTCCCAGACGCCGACCTCCACGCCGTGGCCGGAGAAGAAGGTGATGCCGCTCGTCTGCGGGTCGCCGCTGTCGAAGCCGGCGCGCGGGCCGAGCGGCTCGAGCTCGCCGTCGAGGACGTCGGCGTAGGCGACGACCATCGTGCGCAGGGCCTCGTCGGGGGACAGGTCGGCGGTCATGGCATCTCCAGCATCGAGCGAGGTCGTGTGTCGGTCGACCGTAGTTCCCCGAACATGATCATGTTCGGGACACACGGCTCGGTCAGTGGCCGCCGAGGAACGGGGCGAGCAGCTCGGCGCGCTTGGCGGGCTTGCCGGAGCGGTCCTCGGCGCCGTCGGCGGAGCCCATGGTGCGCAGCCCGACGTTGACGCCGAGCCAGCGCAGCGGCTCGGGCTCCCAGCGCCGCGAGCGGTGGTTCACCCAGGGCAGCGCGGTGAGCGGGGTCTGCGCGCCGCGCACGAGGTCGGCGAGCGTGCGGCCGGCGAGGTTCGACGACGCGACGCCGTCGCCGACGTAGCCGCCGCCCCAGCCGATCCCGGTCGCCGGGTCGATCCCCACCGACGGGAACCAGTCGCGCGGGATGCCGAGCGGTCCGCCCCACGTGTGGGTGACCTGGCGCCCCTCGAGCACCGGGAACAGCTCGAGCAGGACGCGCCACAGCTCGGCGTAGACCGACGGGTCGCGGTCGAACTCCGGCTTGATGCGCGAGCCGAGGTGGTACGGCGCACCGCGGCCGCCGAACACCAGCCGGTCGTCGGCGGTGCGCTGGCCGTAGATGATGAGGTGGCGCTGGTCGTTGAACGTCTCGCGCCGGTCGAGCCCGATCACGTCCCACACGTCGCGGGGGAGCGGCTCGGTCGCGAGGACCAGGGAGTAGACCGGCGCGATGTCGCGCTCGTAGCCGGGGAGCTGCGAGGTCCACGCCTCGGTCGCGCGCACGATGCGGCGCGCGCGGACGTCGCCGAGCTCCGTGCGCACGACACCGGGTTCGATCCGCGTGACGCGCGTGCCCTCGTGGATCGTGACGCCGAGCCGCTCGACGGCGAGCGCGAGGCCGCGCACCAGGCGCGCGGGATGGATCGCCGCGCAGTGCGGCGTGTACGTGGCACCGAGGACGTCGGTCGCACCGAGCCGCTCGCGCGCCTCCGCGGCGTCGAGCAGCACGTGGTCCTCAGGTCCGAACCCCCACGACCGCAGGTGCTCGATCTCCTGCTTCGCCCGCTCGAGCTGCACCGGGGTCCGCGCGGCGCAGATCGTGCCGCCCTTGGCGAACTGCGCGTCGATGCCCGCCTCGTCGGCCGCGCGCCCGAGCTCGTCGACCGTGCGGAACATCTCGCGCTGCAGCGCGATCGCGGACTCGCGGTTCGAGACGGCCGCGATGGTGTCCAGCGACGTCGGAAACAGCGCGGAGGCCCAGCCCCCGTTGCGACCGCTCGCGCCGAAGCCCGCGGTCTCGGACTCGAGCACCACGATCGACAGCGACGGGTCGGCCTGGGCGAGGTAGTACGCCGTCCAGAGCCCGGTGTAGCCGGCGCCGACGATCGCGACGTCGACCGACGTCGGGCCGGGGAGCGCGGGACGGGCCGGGCCGGCCAGCTCGTCGGGCAGCGACTCCCACCAGAACGACAGCCGTCGCGGGTTCGTGCTCATCGGGACCAGGTCTCCAGGTACGCCGGAGTCGGGAAGGCGGCGCCCGCCTCGTCGGGCTCGGGCACGCCGAACGACTCGACGATCGGGACGACGCCGGCCCACACGGGGCGGTCGAGGTCCTCCTCGGCGTCCTCGGGCGGCCCGGCGCTGATCTTGCCGCTCGCCTCGTCGAGGGGGAGGGCGAGCACCAGCGTGGCCGCGAGCTCCTTGCGCGACGGCGGGCGGATGTCGTCCCAGCGGTCGGGCAGCAGGTGGTCGGAGATGACGCGCAGCGCGCGCTCCTTCTCCTCGCCCTCGAGCACCTCGCAGCTGCCGAGCACCATCGCGCTGCGGTAGTTCATCGAGCTCTCGAACGACGAGCGCGCGAGGACGAGGCCGTCGAGCAGCGTCACCGTGAGGCAGGTCCGGGCGCCGGCGGCCAGCGAGCGGAACAGCCGGGACCCCGTGGAGCCGTGGAACAGGACGCGCTCGCCGTCGCGGGCGTAGCCGACGGGGACGACGTAGGGCTGGCCGTCGTCGTCGACGACCGCCACCTGCGCGACGAGCCCTGCGTCGAGCACCGCGTGCAGGACGGCGCGCTCGTCGACGGACTTCTCCGGGAAGCGACGCACCCGGGTCCTCTCGGAGGACCCGGGTACGGGCAGTGCGTTCGAGGTCATGCGAGCCTTCCGGCGTCGGCGTACGGGTCAGGACGGGTCCGAGACCGATCCAGGGATCGACCTAGAGGATCTTCATGCCCTCGGTGAGCACCGAGCGCAGGATCTGCTCGATCTCGTCGAACTGCGGCTGCTCGAGGATCAGCGGCGGCGCGAGCTGGATGACGGGGTCGCCGCGGTCGTCGGCGCGGCAGTAGAGGCCCGCGTCGAAGAGCGCCTTCGAGAGGAACCCGCGCAGCAGCCGCTCGGACTCGTCGTGGTCGAAGGTCTCCTTGGTGACCTTGTCCTTCACGAGCTCGATGCCGTAGAAGTACCCGGCCCCGCGGACGTCGCCGACGATGTCGAGGTCGGAGAGCTTCTGCAGCGTGCGCAGGAACGCGCCCTCGTTGTCGCGCACGTGCTGGTTGAGGCCCTCGCGCTCGAAGATGTCGAGGTTGGCCAGCGCGACCGCGGCCGACACCGGGTGCCCGCCGAAGGTGTAGCCGTGGGCGAAGTAGTTGTGGCCCTGCTTGAACGGCTCGAAGAGGCGGTCGCTCACGATCATCGCGCCGATGGGGGCGTAGCCCGAGGTGAGGCCCTTCGCCGTCGTGATGACGTCAGGGGTGACGCCGAACCGCGACATCGCGAACATCTCGCCGATGCGGCCGAACGCGCAGATCGTCTCGTCGGCGACGAACAGGACGTCGTACTCGTCGCAGATCTCGCGCACGCGCTCGAGGTAGCCGGGCGGCGGCGGGAAGCAGCCGCCGGAGTTCTGCACCGGCTCGAGGAAGACGGCCGCGACGGTGTCCGGGCCCTCGAACTCGATCGCCTCGGCGATGCGGTCGGCGGCCCATCGGCCGAAGGCCTCGAGGTCGTCGGCGTGCTCGGTGGCACGGTAGAAGTTCGTGTTCGGCACCTTGTGCGTGCCGGGCACGAGCGGCTCGAAGTACTTCTTGGCGTCCGGGATGCCGGTGATCGACAGGGCGCCCTGCGGCGTGCCGTGGTAGGCCACGTTGCGGCTGATCACCTTGTGCTTCATGGGCTTGCCGGTGAGCTTGTAGTACTGCTTGGCCATCTTCCAGGCCGACTCGACCGCCTCGCCGCCGCCGGTCGTGAAGAAGACGCGGTTGAGGTCGCCGGGCGTGTAGTGGGTGAGGCGCTCGGCCAGCTCGATCGCCGCGGGGTGCGCGTAGGACCAGAGCGGGAAGAACGCGAGCTCCGACATCTGCTTCGCAGCGGCGTCGGCGAGCTCCTGGCGGCCGTGGCCGGCCTGCACGGTGAACAGGCCCGCGAGGCCGTCGAGGTAGCGGTTGCCCTGGTCGTCCCAGATGTAGGCGCCCTCGCCTCGGACGATGATCGGGACGTGCCCGCCCTGCTCGTAGGTGGAGTGCCGCGTGAAGTGCATCCACAGGTGGTCGCGGGCGGTGTCGGCGAGGCGGTCGGGGCCGCTCTCGCTCACGTACTGCGGAGACGTGGTCATCGGGTACCCCAGGTGTAGATCTGCTTGCGGAGCTTCAGGTAGACGGAGGTCTCCGTCTGCCTCACGCCCGGGATCGCCCGGACGCGGCGGTTGACCACCTCGAGGAGGTGCTCGTCGTCCTCGCACACGACTTCGGCGAGGATGTCCTGGCTGCCGGCCGTGATCACGAGGTAGTCGACCTCGCTCATGGCAGCCATCTGCTCGGCGACGGCCTCGACGTCGCCCTCGACCTTGACCGAGATCATCGCGGCGCGCGGGAACCCGACCTGCAGGGGATCGGTCACCGCCACGATCTGCATGACGCCGGACTCGATGAGCCGCTGCACGCGCTGGCGCACCGCCGCCTCGGAGAGGCCGACGGCCTTCCCGATCGTGGCGTAGGGACGACGACCGTCCTGCTGCAGCTGCTCGATGATCGCCTTGCTCACGTCGTCGAGGCCGACGTGAGGGGTGCGGTCGCGGGTCGTCACGCGATGGATCGTGGAGGACGTCGACGGGGCTTGGCAAGTGATTCCGTGGATTTCGGGGGACATTTCTACGAAATCTGTCGGAAGAAGGCGCATCCTCTGTCCGAAACCGAACCCGAGGGCTAGGGTGAGCGCCGCCGGGCCGCGCGATGCGGCGACCGGGCAGACTTCCCGTCCTGGCCCCTCGGCCGGGGCGGGCAGCACCGCCGACGCACAGACCTCGAGAGGAAAGACGCATGGCCGACTACGCCGTCGTGAACCCCGCCACCGGCTCCGTCATCAAGGAGTACCCGACGATCACCGACGCCGAGCTCGACGGTGCCATGGCGCGCGCCTACGCCGCGCGCGGCCCGTGGGGCCGGGGCACCACCGTCGCCGAGCGGGCCGAGGTCATCCGCCGGGTGGCGCAGCTGCACGAGCAGCGCAAGCTGGAGCTCGGCGAGATCATCGCGCGCGAGATGGGCAAGCCGGTCGCGCAGGGCGTCGGCGAGGTCGAGTTCAGCGCCGCGATCTACGAGTACTACGCCGACCACGCCGAGGAGTTCCTGGCCGACGAGCCGATCGACCTGCTCGCGGGCGAGGGCACCGCGATCATCCGCAAGACCCCCTACGGCGTGCTCCTCGGGATCATGCCCTGGAACTTCCCCTACTACCAGGTCGCGCGCTTCGCCGGCCCGAACCTCATCATCGGCAACACCGTGCTGCTCAAGCACGCGCCGCAGTGCCCGGAGTCGGCCGCCGTGATGGAGGAGATCTTCCACGCCGCCGGCGTCCCCACCGACGCCTACATCAACATCTACGCGACGAACGAGCAGATCTCGACGGTGATCGCCGACCCGCGCGTGCAGGGCATCTCGCTCACCGGTTCCGGTCGCGCGGGCGCGGCGGTCGCCGAGCAGGCCGGTCGCCACCTCAAGAAGGTCGTCCTCGAGCTCGGCGGCAGCGACCCGTTCATCGTGCTGGGCACCGACGACATGGACGCCACCATCGAGGCCGCGAACTTCGCGCGCATGGACAACGCGGGCCAGGTCTGCAACGGCGGCAAGCGGTTCATCGTGGCCGAGCACCTCTACGACGAGTTCGTCGACAAGTTCACGGCGTCGCTCCTGGGCACGCCGTACGGCGATCCCTCGGCCGAGGACACCGCGTACGGCCCGATGTCGTCTGCGCTCGCGGCCGACCGCCTCGAGGCGCAGGTCGCGCAGGCGACGGCCGACGGCGCGGTGCTCGTGGGCGGCGCGCGCGAGGGCAACTTCGTGCAGGGCGGCGTGCTCACCGACGTGCAGCCGGGCAACTCGGCGTACGGCCAGGAGTTCTTCGGCCCCATCGCGCAGGTCTACAAGGCCGCCGACGAGGCCGACGCGGTGCGCCTCGCCAACGACACGCCGTACGGCCTGGGCAGCTACGTCTTCTCGACCGACCCCGAGCAGGCGGCGCGCGTGGCCGACCAGATCGAGGCCGGCATGGTCTACGTGAACGGCGTCGGCGCCGACGGCGTCGAACTGCCGTTCGGCGGCGTGAAGGCGTCGGGCTTCGGTCGCGAGCTCGGCCGCTACGGCATGGAGGAGTTCGTCAACAAGAAGCTCATCCGCGTCATCGCCTGATCCACTCCGCACGTCGCGAGGGGCCGCACCGATCCGGTGCGGCCCCTCGTCGTTCCCGTGGTCGGTGCGTCCGAGCGTCGGGCTCGGCGTACGCCCGCCCCGGGCGGCGAGGGCTGCGCCGCGCATGACGGAGACGAGATCTCGTTCCCGTCTTGCCTGGCGGTGGCTGTGGAGGCGGCGCGCTCAGTCGACGAAGGTCGAGACGAGATCGTCGACGTCGGCGTCGATGGCCGCCAGGCGCGCCCGCTCCAGCGTGTGCTCGGCGTCGCGCAGGGCGGCCAGGCGCTGGTCGATCTCGGAGAGGGACAGCTCGGTCGACGCGGGTCGGACCGGGGCGGTGGTCATCGTGACGCTCCTCGTTCGTGCGGGTCGGACGCTCACGACGCTACGCCGCGCGCACCTCGGCACCCGGGCGGCCGCGCCGGGCGGTGGCAGGGACCACACCGCCCCCGACCCACGTGCGAGGACCCCGCACGGGTGGTGGTGCGGGGTCCTCGACGCGTGACGCCGGTCTCCAGGCGGCGCAGCCGCCGGACGGTGTCGTGATCTGCGTGGTCGACGGGAAGCCGTACCAACCGTGGTACGCCGACGACCGCGTCTCATGACCGTCGGGCGCAGCGGGTCGCCGCGGCGGGCTCGGCACGGTGGTGGAGCTGGGCTCCAGGTCCGGCCCGAGGGCGGTCGGAGAGGCGCGTTTCGGCACTCACGGTGAGGAGGCGCGGACCCTGCGTCGACCGTGCCGGCCCCGGTACGTGTCATCCCTGTTACGCCTTGCGGCGCTTGTGGTGCCGGCCCCTCGCGCGTGCGACAGTGGCACGTCCTGGGGTGCGGTGCGGAAGGTGCGGGAGGCGACGTGAGCAAGCGACGGACGGTGGCGGTCCTGGCGGCTCTGGGGGTGGTCGCAGCCGGGCTCGCGGCGGCGCCCGTCGGGCCGGCCAGCGGTCTGGGCACCACGGTGCCCGCGGTCGCCTCGAGCACCCTGCAGACCAACGGCAAGGTGCGCGCCCTGGCGCCCGCGGCCGGGAAGGTCTTCCTCGGCGGCGAGTTCACGAAGGTCCGCCCGTCCGGCGCAGCTGCGGGCACGAGCGAGACCGGGCGCACCTACCTGGCGGCCGCCTCGGCCGCGACCGGCGCGCTCGACACGGGCTTCAACCACACCCTCAACGGCATCGTGCGCGCGCTCGCGGTGAGCACCGACGGCACGACGGTCTACGTCGGCGGCGACTTCACGACCGTCGACGGGGTCACGCGCAACCGGCTCGCCGCGTTCAACGCCTCGACCGGGGCGCTCACGAGCTGGGCGCCGTCGTCGAGCGGCTACGTGAACGCGCTCGCCGCTTCCGCCTCCCGCGTGTACGTCGGCGGCGCCTTCTCCAAGCTGGCCGGTGTCACCACCACCAACCTGGGCGCCGTGACCACCGCCGGGGCCGGGGTGCCCGGCTTCGTGGCGAACGCGAACAACGTCATCTACGCGGTCGCCGTGAGCCCCGCGGCCGACAAGATCTTCGTCGGCGGCGCGTTCACCGCCTTCAACGGTAACGCGACCTACCACGGCGCGGCGTCGGCCAGCGCGACCACCGGGGCCACGCTGCCGCTCCCCGCGATCAGCGCCGTGCCTGCGCTGTCGACCGGCTGCGTCTCGGTCACGAAGGTCGTGATCACGGACGCGACCCGCGCCTACTTCGGCAACGAGGGCTCCGGCGGAGGGTGCTTCGACGGGACATGGTCGGCCAACCTCTCCGACGGCTCGTTGGCCTGGCGCAACGGCTGCCTGGGCGCGACGCAGGGCATGACGCTGCTCAAGGGCCGCCTCTACGTCGGTTCGCACGCGCACGACTGCGCGGCCAACAGCAAGGACCCCGACGCCTACCCGGAGGTCGGCTCCATCCTGGGGCTCGGGCGCCACCTGCTCGCCTACGACGCCACGAACGGCTTCGTGAGCTCGTGGTACCCGAACACCAACGGCGGCCCCAACAACACCGGGCTCGGCCCGCGCGCGCTGGCCAACGACGGCTCGCAGGTCTTCGTCGGCGGCGAGTTCACCGAGGTCAACGGCAAGGCCCAGCAGGGCTTCGCGCGCTTCGCCCCGCTCGCCGGCGGCGCCTCCGCCAAGCCCGCCACGCCGGCCACCCCGCGCGCGGTCGCCCTCCCCGGCGGCGCCATCGCCGTGACGGCCCAGGCTCCGATCGACCTCGACGACACCGACCTCGTGCTGCGGCTCTTCCGCGACGGCGGCTCGACGCCCATCCAGACGCGCGACGTGCACTCGCTGTTCTGGCGGCGTCCGGTGGTGACCTTCGTGGACACCGGCGTCACGTCCGGGTCGCACACCTACACCGTCGACGTGCTCGAGAAGACGGGGACGCAGACCTCGTCGAAGTCGCCGGCGTCGCCCGCGGTGACGTCCACCGGCTCGGTGCGCGCATACCAGGCCGCGGTCCTCGCGGACTCGCCGTCGTTCCTGTGGCGGCTCGGCGACCCGGCCGGCCCGGTCGCCGCGGACGCCTCGCGCGGCGGCGGCGGTGGCGGCACGTACGTCTCCGGCATCACCTACGGCGCCGCCGGTCCCATCTCCGGCGACCCCACCGCGGTGACCGCGGACGGCAGGTCGGGGCTGATCGCCTCCAACGAGACCTCGTCGCCGACGACGTTCAGCCTCGAGGTGTGGTTCAAGACCACGACGACCACCGGCGGCAAGATCATCGGCTTCAGCAACCGGGTGAGCGGCCTCGACGTCAACCGCATCCCGCTGAACGGCCAGCGCTACGACCGGCACGTCTACATGACCAACGCGGGCAAGCTCGTGTTCGGCGTGCGCAACGGCAGTGGCAGCCGCGTCGAGCTCACCTCCTCGAGCTCCTACAACAACGGCGCCTGGCACCACGTCGTCGCGACGCAGGGCAGCTCCGGTCTGCGGCTGTACGTCGACGGCGCGCAGGTGGCCACCAACGGGACGAGCTCCAACCAGGTCTACCGCGGCTACTGGCGCGTCGGCGGCGACACCGCCTCGGGCTGGACCGG
>JBGAJT010000087.1:0-11746 GCA_044224785.1 Candidatus Nanopelagicales bacterium
CGCAGCAGCTGTCCGGCGGTATGCAGCAGCGTGTGGGCCTGGCGCGCGCGCTGGCCCTCGACCCCGACATCCTGCTCTTCGACGAGCCGTTCTCCGCGCTCGACCCGCTGATCCGTCGCGGCATGCAGGACGAGGTCCTGCGCCTGCACCACGAGGTCGGCAAGACGATGGTGTTCATCACCCACGACCTGTCCGAGGCGCTGCGCCTCGGCGACCGGATCCTCATCATGCGCCACGGCCGGCTGGTGCAGTGCGGCCGTCCCGACGAGCTCGTCGGCGCCCCGGCCGACGACTACGTGCGCGACTTCACCCGCGACATCCCGCGCTCGCACGTGCTCACGATGCGCTGGATCGCGCGGCCGCTCGCCGACGGCGAGGGCTCCGACGGCCCCGAGGTCCCGGGCGACATGGTGATCCGCGACTCGATCCCCATCATCAGCGGCGCGGCGTCGCCTGCACGCGTCGTGCACGACGGGCGGCTGCTCGGCGTGGTCGGCCGCGACGACCTGCTCGCGGTCATCGGGGGGCAGGGCTCGTGAGCGTCGGCATCGTCCCGCCGCTCGCCGGGAGCGTCGCGACCAGCGCCGACCTGCCCCCCTCCGACGGCGGCTCCCGCCGTCGCCCGTCGGTCAAGTGGCAGCTGCTCGGCCTCGCCGTCGTCTGGATCGTGCTCTACAAGCTGCTCGACGGGAAGTGGCCGCTCGAGTCCGGCGTGCCCGAGAACGCCCAGGCCTGGCTGCAGGACTTCTCGTCGTCGATCGGCAACGGCCGGCTGACGAACCCGCTGTTCATCTACGTCCTCAACCCGATCACCGAGGCGCTCCAGGCCGCCTACGACGGCGGGGTCTGGATCACCCAGCAGCTCGGCTGGACCGGCATGACCGGCCTCGCCACCGCGATCGCGCTGGTGCTCGCCGGCTGGCGGATGGCCCTGCTCACCTTCCTGGGCTTCCTGTCCTTCGGGATCGTCGGGCTCTGGGACGAGAGCATGGAGACCCTCGTCCTCGTCGCGATCTCGGTGGTCCTCTCGGTGATCATCGGCATCCCGCTGGGCGTGTGGGCCGGGCTGTCGCCGCGGTTCGAGCGGTTCCTCATCCCGGTGCTCGACACGCTGCAGATCATGCCGTCGCTGGCCTACCTGCCGTTCATCACGCTCTTCTTCCTCATCGGGCCGCCCAGCGGCATCGTCGCGACGCTGATCTACGCCGTGCCGCCCGTCATCCGCCTCACCGCCGTCGGCATCCGGGAGGTCGCGCCGGAGTCGGTCGAGGCGAGCAGGTCGCTCGGTGCCACCGCGCGCCAGGTGCTGTTCGGCGTCCAGCTCCCGATGTCGCGGCGCACCCGGGTCGTCGGCATCAACCAGACCGTCATGGCGGCCCTGTCGATGGTCACGATCGCGGCCCTGGTCGCCGCGCCCGGCCTCGGTCAGGCGGTGGTCAACGCGCTCGTGGTGCTCAACGTCGGCGCCGCGTTCAACGCCGGCATCGCGCTGGTGATCATGGCGATCGTGCTCGACCGCGTCATCACGGCCGCGAGCCGTCGCGTGGGGTCGGCGCCGCCGCCACGGCGCAGCAAGCTCATCGGCTGGGGCGTCGCAGCGGCGCTCGTGGTCGTGGGCGCCGTCCTGCCGGCCGTTCTCCCCGCCCTCGCCAAGTGGAACCAGGCGTACGTCTACGCCTTCACCGACTGGGTGAACGCGCTGAGCGACTGGGCCAAGCACAACCTCTACCCGATCACCTCGGCGTTCACCGAGTGGTTCACCGCGTGGTTCATCAACCCGCTCGACTCGCTGTTCGCCGGCACGCCGTGGTTCATCACCATCGCGATGTGGACCGCGCTCGGGTTCATCCTCGGCCGGTTCCGCCCCGCGTTCACGGCGCTGTTCTGCCTGCTCGGCATCGTGCTGCTCGCGCTGTGGCCGTCGAGCATGACGACGCTCACGCAGGTCATCATCGCCGCGGCGATCACGATGGTCCTCGGGCTCGTCTTCGGCGTGTGGATCGGGCGCAGCCGCTGGGCGGACCGCATCCTGCGGCCGATCCTCGACGCCGGCCAGGTCATGCCGCCGTTCGTCTACCTGATCCCGTGCCTGTTCCTCTTCGGCCCGACCCGCTTCACGGCGATCGTCGCGGCCGTCATCTACGCCGCCCCGGCGGCGATCAAGATCGTCGGCGAGGGCATCGACCGGGTCCCGAGCGACTCGGTCGAGGCTGCTCGGTCGGTGGGATCGACCTCGATTCAGGAGATCGTCAAGGTCCAGCTCCCCATGGCGCGCCCGATCATCCTGGTCGCGCTGAACCAGGGGATCATCTTCGTCATGTCCATGGTCGTCATCGGCGGCCTCGTGGGCGGCGGCGGACTTGGTTACGACGTGATCACGGGCTTCGCACAGGAGCGTCAAGCAGGGTTGGGTCTAGCCGCAGGTGTTGCGATCGTTCTCCTCGGCATCATGCTCGACCGGATCAGCCAGTCTGCAGGGAAGGTTCGACGGACCTCGTCGGACCTCGGGTAATGAGTCGGCCTCGGCCGCGAACTGGAAGGAACCTCGTGGGCATCTCTCGGAGGAAGTTCTCCGCGGTAGGAGTGATGGCGGCGACCGCCGCGCTGCTCCTGTCCGCGTGCGCCGGATCGGCGAGCAACAGCGCGTCGACCCCGGCGGCCAGCGGGGGGAGCGGGTCGGCGGCCAGCTGCGGCAGCACGCCGATCACGATCGCGAAGAACGCATGGACCGGCTACTACGCCAACGTCGCCGTCGTCGACTACATCCTGCGCACCAACCTCGGCTGCACGACCAAGATCTCGGAGATCAACGAGCAGGTCGCGTGGCAGGGCTTCCAGACCGGCCAGGTCGACGTCATCCTCGAGAACTGGGGTCACGACGACCTGGTGAAGAAGTACATCACCGACCAGAAGGTCGCCGTCGACCTCGGCCCGACGGGCAACCAGGGCATCATCGGCTGGTACGTCCCGGCGTGGATGGCGGAGAAGTACCCGGACATCACCGACTACAAGAACCTCAACAAGTACGCCGACCTGTTCAAGACCTCGGAGTCCGGTGACAAGGGCCAGCTGCTCGACGGCGACCCGTCCTACGTCACCAACGACGTGGCGCTGGTGAAGAACCTCGGACTGAACTACAAGGTCGTCACCGGCGGTTCCGAGGCCGCGCTCATCACGGCCATGCAGAAGGCCACCGACAACAAGTCGCCGCTGCTGTTCTACTTCTACGAGCCGCAGTACGCGCTGGCCAACATCAAGGTCGCCCGCGTCGCCCTCCCGCCCTACACCGCGGGCTGCGACGCAGACCCGGCCAAGGTCGCCTGCGACTACCCGCCGTACACGCTGAACAAGATCGCGCGCGCCAAGTGGGTCGAGGCAGGGGGTCCGGCGGTGAACTTCCTGAAGAAGTTCAACTGGACCAACGACGACCAGAACCAGGTCGCCTCCGACATCGCGGCCGGCAAGTCCTACGACGAGGCCGCGAAGAACTGGATCGCCAAGAACCAGGCCAAGGTCGACGCCTGGCTCGCGGGCTGATCCCGCTCCACCCGCACGCGCTGCGACGCCCCCGGACCGCGAGGTCCGGTGGCGTCGTCGCACGTCAGGCGCCCGTACGGGTGCACGACGCGCCCGGGATCGGGGGAGGAGGCAGACGCGGTCGCCTGCGTTTGTCAGGATGGGGCCGGTGAGCAGAGCACAGGGCACCCGCCGGACCGTCGTCCTCGCGAGCGCCGGGGCGGTCGCCGCCCTCGCCGCGTCCCTCCTCGGGCCGACCGCGCCAGCAGGCGCCGCACCCACGACCACGACCCCCGCCGCCATCGTCCGGCCCGCCGCCGTCGCACCCACCGTGCTCACCTCGGCGATGGACCGCTGCCTGCGCCAGGCGGTCGCCGACCCGGGCGGTGCCGTCGTGATCACCGACGCCCGGATCAGTGCGGCGGAGTCGGGCCGCATCTCCCAGTACCTGCGGATGTACGGGCGCACCACGTGCGTGCTGCGCAGCGCCGGCATGACCGTCTCGCTCGCCCAGCGGTGGTGGCGGGGGCTGCCCGCCGGCCGTCAGCCCGGCACCGTGGTGCTCGCGCTGCGCGGCTCGGCGATCCACTGGTCGCGCTGGAGCATCAGCCTCCCCGCTCGCCACCTGCTCGGCTCGGTCGACTCGGGCGCGCCGCTCGCCCGGCGCGTCACCGGGTGGACGCGGGGCGCCGGCGGCGTCACCGCGTCGCGCGCGATCCTCACCCGGCTCGGCGAGCTCATGGTCTACGGCCACGCCTGGGGCGGTACGTCCGAGCTCGTGCTCAAGCGCAGCTCGGCGGCACAGTGCGCGAAGGCGGTCGCCAGCCCGCGCGGGGTGCTGGTGCTCGGCGACTCGATCACCTCGCGCGACTTCGCGGGCATCCATACCGGTCTCATCGCGCGCGGCTGGGTGCCGTGCGTCTTCGCGCAGTCGAGCAGCCGGATCTACGAGCATCTCTCGCGGCTGATCCTCGGGAAGGTGCCGCTGCCGCACAACGTCGTCATCGCGCTGGGCAACAACGACATCTTCACCGGGCGCGGCGGCTACCCCGTCTCGTTCCGCGCGCAGGCCAAGGCGCTGCTCGCTCGCCTGAAGGGCCACAACGTCGTCTTCCCGACCGTGTGGCGCACCAAGAAGCAGGCCTGGCTCCGCCCGCTGCAGCACAACGCCGCGGTCGCGAACAACGACATCCGCGACCTCGCACGCGGTCAGGCGACGATCAGCGTCCCCAACTGGGCTGCGGTGATCCAGCGACGCCCGTCCCTGCAGTACGACGGCATCCACCTGACGCCGGCCGGTCTCGTCGTGCGCTACGACATGTTCGACGCGGCGCTCGAGGCGCTCGTCAAGGCGAACCCGGCACCGTCCGCAGGCTGATCCCCGCGCGGGTCAGCGCTGGTGCACGAGTGCGAGCGCCAGGCGCGGGCACGCGTTGACCGCGCGCTTGGCGTGCTGGCGCTCGGGGCCGTGCACCGGCGCGGGATCGATGATCGGGTAGCCCCACTCGTCGAGGGATATCCGCTCGGGCAGCAGCTGCGCGCACGTCCCGAAGCCGTCGCACCGGATCCGGTCGACGCTCACCGACTGGTCGCTCATCGCCACTCCTCGCCGGGACGGGCCACGGGAAGGGTGGCGGTGGTGTGCGGGACGGGCAGGATCGAGCTGCGGCGACCGCTCGTGCAGTGGTGCGAGAGGTGGTGGTCGACCTCGTCGGCGAACACCGTCAGCGCGGTCGCGGCGAAGCGGACGACGCCGTCGGGGTGCCGGCACGCGCCGCGTCCCGGGATGATGCCGAGCCTCGAGCGCAGGGCCTGCACGCCGGCGCCCGACAGTCGACCCGCGGCGAGCCGGTCGAGGTCGTCGCTGACGGCCGCGAGGCCGAAGCGGCACGGGCCGCACTGGCCCGCCGACTGCCCGGCCATCCAGCGCACGACGCGGGCGGTCTCGCTGATGCCGCAGGCGTCCTGGGGGAGCGCCACGAGGATTCCGGCGCCCGGTGTCGAGCCGACCGCGCGCAGGCCGGCGGGGGTCCACGGCCGATCGATGGCCTCCGACGCCGAGACCCAGGCGCCGCCGTAGCCGCCGGTGACGAACGCGCTGACCGGTGTCGTGGTGCCGCCCGCGAGGCCGAGCAGCTGGCGCACGGTCGTCCCCGTGGGCACCTCGAGTACGCCGGGGTTGGTGACCGCGCCGCTGAGCGTGACCAGCGTCGTGCCGGGGACCTCGGGGTCGCCGACCTCGCGGAACCAGTCCGCGCCGTACCGGGCGATCAGCGCGAGCTGCGCGTAGGTCTCCGCGTTGGAGAGCAGCGTGGGGCGGCGGCGTACGCCGGACTCGAAGACGCGCGGCGGCACGGTGACCGGCAGTGCGATCCCGTCGCCGACGTAGTGCGCGAGCGCGCTCTCCTCGCTCGCGACGTAGCGCGCGGGCGGGTCGACGAGGCGGATCTCGACGGGGTCGTGGCGCTGCTCGAGCGCGCGGTCGAGGTCGACGAGCGCGCGCGAGCCGCGGTGCGCGGCGACGTGCACGGCGTCGGCGCCGAGCGACTGCGCGGCGAGGACCGCGCCGTCGAGCACGAGGTGCGGGTTGCGGTGCACGAGCACCGCGTCCTTGCTGGCGGCCGGCTCGCCCTCCATCGCGTTCACGACGACGACGGGCGCCCTGCGGGCCTGGCGCGCCGCGGAGGCGACGGCGTGCATCTTGCGGCCGGTCGGGAACCAGCCGCCGCCGCGGCCGGCCAGGCCGCTGCGGTCGACCACGTCGACGAGCGGTCCGACGTGGCCGCGCCGGACGCGGGGGGCCGCCGGCAGCGCGCCGTAGGTGGCGAGATGGCGCGTCAGGTCGGCGCCGACCTGCTCGCCGAGCACGCGGGGCACGACGCGGGCTGCGCTGCTCGTGCGGGCGTCGGTGCTCATCGACGGGCCTCCTTGTGGACGGGGACCGAGACGACGGGGTCGTCCTGGCGGTGGGGGGTCATGAAGCGGGCCAGGACGGCAGCCCCGACGGCGGCGACGGAGGCGGCGGCGACCACCTGCGTGAGCAGCCGGTCGGTGCCGGTGCCGAGGCCGTGCGCGACCGCGACGGCCCACATGAGGTACGCCGTCCAGTGGATGCCCTTCCACAGCCGCGGCGGGATCCGGCGACGGAGCAGGCTGGTGATGATCACGGCGAGCAGCAGGTCGAAGGCGATCGTGCCGAGGCCCACCCACAGCGTGCGGTAGCTCGACTGGAACGGGATGACGACGTCGAGCCAGCCGATCGGCACGTAGCCGTCGAGGACCGTCGTCCCGATGTGCACGGCGAGGAACACGACCGCCAGCAACGAGATGTTGCGGTGCAGGAGCGTGATGACCGACTCGGGCCAGCGACGGCTCGCCCAGCCCTTCGTCGTCGCGATGCCGATGACGGTGACGACCGTGAGCAGCACGAGGGCGAGCTCGCCCGTGGCGCGCGTGGCCAGCCAGAAGACGCTCATGCGGTCTCTCCTCCGTGCAGCGGCTCGGGCCAGGCGCCGATCCGGACGATCCGGCCGTCGTTGCTCACCAGACGCGTCGGCAGCCCGCGGCCGGAGAGCCACTGCTCGGCGCGCTCGCCGAGCACGATGGCGGCGGTGGTCATCGTGTTCGCGGTGACGCAGTCGGGCGCGGCCACGCTCACAGTGCGCCACACCGGGGTGACCGGTCGCCAGTTCACGGGGTCGATCACGTGGGAGACGCTGCGCCCTTCGGGCGTCGTGCGGCGCCGCACGGTGGTGCTCGACGTCGCGAGCCCACCGGCGGTGATGCTCACGGTCTCGGCCTGCTCGCCCGCGGTGTCGGCGGTCTCGCGGTGGTCGTCGGTGACGAGGATCAGCCAGCCGCCCTCGGGCGCCGGCCCCGCGACCGCGAGGTCGCCGGCCAGCGACACCAGGACGCCGACGCCGGTGGCGAGGAAGGCCAGGCCGGCGGCGCGGTCGGCGGCCCACGCCTTGGCGGTCGCGCCGAGGTCGAGGCGCACGCCGGGCGGGAGGGTGACGGTGGCTCCGGCGTCGTCGACGTCGGTCAGGACGACGTCGCGCCAGGTGCCCGCGCGCGTGACGAGGGGGAGCGCCGACGGCGCGGAGAGCGTGACGGCGCCGACCGTGGGGTCGACCAGGCCGTCGGTGCTGCGTGCCGCGTCGAGCGCGACCTCGAGCGCCTCGGCGAGCACCGGGCCGACGCGGGTCGGCCGGCCGTCGGCTGCGTGCAGCGCGGCGAGCTCGGAGTCGTCGCGGTAGTGGCTGGCCGCGAGGTCGACCGTGGCGAGCCACTCCTGGACGGCGGTCACGGCCGCGTCGAGCGCGGCCTCGTCGCCGTCGACCGCGACCGTGGCGCTGCCGCCCCACAGGTCGAAGGCGCGGGTGAGGACCGGCATGGTCACGAACCGCCCGAGGTGGTGGCCGCGGTGCCGCTGCCCGAGGAGATCGAGGAGCCGCTGCTCGACGTCGAGGACTTCGTGGTCGTGCTCGTCGTCGTGGTGCCCGTCGTCGTGCCGCTCGTCGTCGTGCCGGTGGAGGTGGTGCCGGTGGTCGAGGTGCCGCTCGTCGATGTGCCGGAGGTGCTCGACCCGGTGGTCGACGTACCCGTGGACGACGAGGTCGTCGCGGCGGTGCTGGCCGAGGAGTCGCTCGAGGCCAGGACCGTGGTGGCGGAGGCGAGCCCGAAGCCGAGGCCCGCGGCGGCCACGACGGCAGCGGCGCCGCTGAGCACGGTGGTGCGGCTCACGCGGTGGAGCAGGTCGTCACGGTTCTCGGGGGTCCAGCGGTTCGCGCTCATGTCGTCCTCCTGCGGGGCTCGTTCTCGATGTCCTGAACGGTGCCAGGCGGGTCTGGCAGGCCGGTGAGGCGTTCCTGTACCGGACATGAGAGGACGTTCAAGGCTTCGCCAAGGCCTCCGGAGCGCCCCGGGAGCCGTCGGAGCCGTTCGGGTACGGACGTGATCCCCGAGACATTCGCCCCCGAACGAGTCGTCGGGCACGCATCCGGGACCCCCACCTCACTACGTTGGAGCCACGGAACAAGGACGAGGTGGGGGCACCATGAAGGCGTCGATGGGGCAGATCGCAGCGTTGATGACGACGACGACGCCCGCACTCGACGCACCGTGGGTCCGGGCCAACCTCGACAAGGCCCCCGACGACGTCGCGTCGATGTTCAACGGCGTGGCAGCCCGGTACGACGTCGCCAACGAGGTCCTCGCCCTCGGCCAGACCCGCGTGTGGCGGCGGGCCCTCGTCAACGCGGTCGCCCCGCTGCCCGGCGAGGTCATCCTCGACCTGGCCGCCGGCACCGGCTCCTCCAGCGTCCCGCTGGCCGAGCGCGGCGCGACGGTGATCCCGTGCGACTTCTCGCCCGGCATGCTCATGGTCGGTCACGACCGCCGTCCGAACCTGCCGTTCACCGCGGGCGACGCCCTGCACCTGCCCTTCGGCGACGGCGTCTTCGACGGCGCGACGATCTCCTTCGGCCTGCGCAACGTCAACGACGCGATGACCGCGCTGCGCGAGCTGCACCGCGTCGTGCGCCCCGGCGGCCGGCTCGTCGTCTGCGAGTTCAGCCACCCGACGTTCCCCATGTGGCGCAAGCTCTACAGCGAGTACCTCATGGGTGCGATCCCCTCGGTCGCGCGCCACGTCGCGAGCAACCCCGACGCCTACGTCTACCTCGCGGAGTCCATCGCCGCCTGGCCCGACCAGTCCACGCTCGCCGGCCACCTGCGCGAGGCCGGCTGGGGCAAGGTCGAGTGGATGAACATCCACGGCGGCATCGTCGCCCTGCACCGCGCCAAGCGGTAGAGGTTTCGCTGGCGCCTCCCAGCTCGTCGCCGACGCGAGGAGCGCAGCGACGAGCTGGGAGGCGCCGGTAAACGGCGTTCCTGCACGCCGGAGCGCCCCCTGCTTCTAGCCTGGCGGGCGGTCGCATGGTGCTGGGAGGCGTGGTGGCGGAGGAGACGGTCGCGGGGGCTCCGGCGGCGGACGACGACTCGGTGCTCGACGACCTCGGGGAGGTCGTCGACGTCGTCATGGCCGAGGACCTCGGCCCGCAGGACCCCGAGGACCCCTGGGAGAGGCGTCAGCGGCTGCTCGACTCGTGGACGGCGATCATCCTGGCCATCGCCGCGATCGTGGCCGCGTGGGGCTCGTTCCAGGCCAGCCAGTGGAGCGGCGCCCAGTCCGACGCGCAGTCGAAGTCGGCCATCGCGCGCTCCGACGCAGGGAAGACCGCCACCCAGGCGACCCAGGACACGATCATCGACTCGCAGATGTGGCTGACCTGGCTCGGTGCCGCGGCCAACAAGGAGTCGGCGAAGGCCGCGTTCCTGGAGAAGCGGTTCTCCCCGTGGCTGGCGCGGGCGCAGGACGAGTGGCTCGCAGGTGTGACCGTCGACGCCAACGGCACGCCGGTGACCGTGCCGCCCGGCACTCCCTTGGACCTGAAGAGCTACGTCGTGCCGAACCACGTGAAGGCGGACGCGCCGTCGGTCAAGGCGGAGGCGTGGCTGAACTACGGCGACGACGCGGGCAGCATCTCGACGAAGTACGTGCTGCTGGCCGTGATCGTCGCGCTGGTGCTGTTCTTCGCCAGCGTCGCGCTGAAGTTCACCAGGCCGCGCGTGCAGGTGCTCCTGACCCTGCTGTCGCTCCTGCTGCTGATCGGCTGCCTGATCAGGACGGCGACGCTGCCGCAGTACCTGAGCGGCGACCCCCGCACGCCACCGACGCTGGCCACGGCGACCGACGGTCCCTGAGCTCCTGCGAACGATTCGCAGCAACTGTCCGCACAGTGGGCCTGCCGGTGCTGTGCCCCTGGGCCTCGGCTAGCGTCCCCGCCATGCGTCCTCGCGTGAACCTGGTGTCGCGCCGCTTCGTCGACTACCGACGGGTGGCCAGCCAGATGTGTCGCGGCACGGACCGGCGAATGCCCTCGGCTGCGTAGCAGCCATCGCACCTCGCCCCGGCCGGAGACCCCGTCTCCGGCCGTCGTCGTACCTGGACCTCACGCGCTCCGGCGCACCCGCGTCACCCTGCGCCCGCCAGCGGGCCAGCACCGCGCCACCCCCCCTCGCTCGTCCGCACCCACCTGACGGAGACACCCCATGAGCAGCTCCTGGAGCTTCGAGACCAAGCAGATCCACGCCGGCCAGACGCCGGACAGCACCACGAACGCACGCGCCCTGCCGATCTACCAGACGACGTCGTACACCTTCGACTCGTCGGAGCACGCCGCGAACCTCTTCGGGCTCAAGGAGCTCGGCAATATCTACACCCGCATCGGCAACCCGACGCAGGCCGTCGTGGAGGACCGCGTCGCCGCGCTCGAGGGCGGCGTCGCCGCGCTCCTCGTGTCGAGCGGCCAGGCGGCCGAGACCTTGGCGCTGCTCAACATCGCCGAGGCCGGCGACCACATCGTGTCGAGCCCGTCGCTCTACGGCGGCACCTACAACCTGTTCCACTACACGTTCCCGAAGCTGGGCATCGAGGTCTCGTTCGTCGACGACCCCGACGACCTCGAGCAGTGGAAGGCCGCGATCCGCCCGAACACCAAGGCGTTCTTCGGCGAGACGATCGCGAACCCGAAGAACGACATCCTCGACATCGAGGGCGTCGCCAAGGTGGCGCACGAGTACGGCGTTCCCCTCATCGTCGACAACACGGTCGCGACGCCGTACCTCATCCGTCCGATCGAGTGGGGTGCCGACGTCGTCGTGCACTCCGCCACCAAGTACCTCGGCGGCCACGGCACCGCGATCGCCGGCGTCATCGTCGACAGCGGCAACTTCGACTACGCGCAGTACCCCGAGCGCTTCCCGAACTACAACCAGCCCGACCCGAGCTACCACGGCCTGGTCTACGCCCGCGACCTCGGTGTCGGCTCGGCGTTCGGCGCCAACCTCTCGTTCATCCTCAAGGCGCGCGTGCAGCTGCTGCGCGACCTCGGTGCCGCGGCCGCGCCGTTCAACGCGTTCCTCATCGCGCAGGGTCTCGAGACGCTGTCCCTGCGTATCGAGCGCCACGTCGAGAACGCCCAGAAGGTCGCCGAGTGGCTCACCACCCGCGACGAGGTCGCGTCGCCGGTCCGGCGTGAGGATCGCGGCCTTGCCGCCGTCGAGCGTGCGTGTCACCTGCACCGCGAACACCCATCGCGCATCAAGCGCCGAAAGCCCCGCCGCAGACCGATTCTCGGTCGTCACCGAGCCCGCCGCCCGCCGAAGG
>JBGAJT010000088.1:0-11667 GCA_044224785.1 Candidatus Nanopelagicales bacterium
TGCCCTCGCGGGAGCCCGACCCGACCGGCCCGGGTTGCGGCTGGGCCTTCACCGGCCAGGCCGAGCCGCCGTTGAACGCCGCGCAGGAGCAGGCGCTCGCCGACGCCCGCGTCGCGCAGGCGCAGAGCGACCTCTCGGGTGCGCAGGCCCTCTACGTCACCGACGTCATGTCCTACTGGAGCCAGGTCCCGGTCTACGACGCCGAGGCCGCCGCGTTCGCGGCGTACGCCGCCCAGGTGCGCACGGTCGCGCAGGCCTGGGACCGGATCCAGCGCCAGCGCGACGACTACGCCCAGGCCCTCGCGGACTACACCGCCGCGATCCAGACCCGCGACGTCCTCGTGCAGCAGCAGGCCGACGCCCAGGCGTCCTACGACGCGGCGCTGGCCGCCTGCGCCGCGGCGACCCCGAGCGCCACCCCGACGCCGACCACGACACCCACCGGGTCGGTCAGCCCGAGCCCGCAGCCCACGGTCGGCGGCTGCCCGCCGCCGCGGCCGCCGATCCTCGACGCGCCGCTGCCGGTGGTCCCCCCGGTCCCGACGCCGCCGCCCGACCCCCGGCCGTCCTGATCGGGGCGGTAGCCTCGCGGCGATTCCTAGTGTTGGAGGGGCCGTGCTGCTGTCGGACCGGGACATCCGGAGCGAGCTCGCCGAGGGCCGCGTCGTGCTCGAGCCGTTCGACGAGGAGATGGTGCAGCCCTCGAGCGTCGACGTCCGCCTCGACAAGTTCTTCCGGGTCTTCGAGAACCACCGCTACCCGCACATCGACCCGAGCACCGAGCAGCCCGACCTGACCAGGCTGCTCGAGCCGGAGGGCGACGAGCCGTTCATCCTGCACCCGGGCGAGTTCGTGCTGGCCTCGACGTACGAGGTCATCACGCTTCCCGACGACGTCGCCGGCCGCCTCGAGGGCAAGTCGTCGCTCGGTCGCCTCGGCCTGCTGACTCACTCGACCGCGGGTTTCATCGACCCCGGCTTCAGCGGCCACGTCACCCTCGAGCTCTCCAACGTCGCGACGCTGCCGATCAAGCTCTGGCCCGGCATGAAGATCGGCCAGCTCTGCCTGTTCCGCCTGTCGTCGCCGGCCGAGCACCCCTACGGCTCGTCGCAGTACGGCTCGCGCTACCAGGGCCAGCGCGGCCCGACGCCGAGCAAGAGCCACCTCAACTTCCACCGCACCGAGATCTGACCCAGACGCCGCGTAGGTCCCGAAACATGATCATGTTTCGGGACCTACCGCGCGACGTCACATCCACGGGGGACCGATGGGACTGCTCGACCGCCTGAAGCCTGCGCCGCTGCTGCGATCCGGGCCGCTGCTGCTGCTCCCCAGCGGGACGTCGCCGGACACGGTCGACGCGCTCGTCGCGTCGTGGGCACCGATGCGCCGCCGCAAGGGCGACCACTGGCAGCTCGCCGACGGCCTGCGCTGGGTCGGGCCGGTCGAGGTCACGATGTCCGACGTCACCGAGCACGACCTGCCCGGCGGCTACCCGATCGCCTACGTCGCCCAGGCCAAGCGCTCGCGCGGCGACGGCCTCGGCCACAAGATGGTCGACCGCCTCTTCGCCCGCTCGTTCGCCAAGGAGTCCGCGGAGCTCGACCGCCAGCTGATCGACAGCGGAGAGGCGACGGCGGAAGAGCTCGACAGGGAGCGCGCCCAGTTCGATGAGCAGCGTCGTCGTGACTATCCCCAGGGCTACCCGGTCGACGCCGAGGGCGACGCCTGGAAGCTCGTCTGCGGGCTCGCTCGACGCCTGGGCGGGCGCTGCAGACTGCCCGACGGCGACTTCTTCCTGCCGGCTCAACTGCCGGACGTCGCCGTCACCCTCTACGCGCGGACGTTGCTCGACAGCGACGCGGTGGCCGCCCTGCTCGCTCCGGTCCTCGGCACCTTGACGCGAGAGGAGAGCGAGGACGACGGCGATGGCTGGCTGCTCGTCAACGGCACCGGTGGGGACGACGAGGTGTCGGTGGAGGCCAGCGTCTGGGATCGGGACCCCGTGACGCGCATCGCGGGGCACGACCCGGTTGCCGCGTTCGACGCGATCGGCGGGCTGACCGTGGAGTACGACGTCATCGCGGACGAGAACGGCCAGGCGCTCACTGCCTGTGCGCTCCTGGCCCCGCACGTCGACGGTGTCGTGATCGACGCCGAGGGCTTCCCGCTCACCTAGGGCCCGGCTACCCCGGGAATGCCGTCGCAATTCCGGAGATGCGATGGCATTCCTGGGTGGCCGGCTGAGGTCGAGGTGCCGCGGGGCCTCGTCGACCGCCGCGCACGTGATCGACCTCGGCCACGGCGCCTCCCGTTCCGGCCGGCGGAGGTGTCCGGGGAAGCCACCGGGTCCGGCGTTGGTCCGGTAGCTGCGGCGTACAGATCTGGACCGTGGTGGCCGGCCGGACTCGCGGAACGCGGCTGACGTGTGTGGCCGGCCGGGGGCAGGATCGGGGCATGGCCTCCCACGTGAGCACGTTCACCTTCGACGCGCGCGACCCCTACGCCCAGGCGCTGTGGTGGTCGGAGGTGCTGGCGGTCCCGATGTCCGACGAGGACCAGCCGGGCGATCCCGAGGCGGAGCTCAGCACGCACCGCGGCGACATCCTGTTCGTGCAGGTGCCCGACGCCAAGACGGTCAAGAACCGGGCGCACCTCGACCTCATGCCCAGCGACCGGACGCGCGACGAGGAGGTCGTGCGCGTGCTCGAGCTCGGCGCGGTGCTCGTCGACGACCAGCGCCGCCCCGACGGCACCGGCTGGGTCGTGCTCGCCGACCCGGAGGGGAACGAGTTCTGCATCGTCCGCAGCGCCGCGGAGCGCGCCACGACCAGCTGACCCGGACGCCGCCCATCCCGAGCGGGAGCTCGTCTCCGACCTGATCGCTGACGCAGCACGCGCAGCGAGCCGAGCGCGGACGTGCCACGCCGTGCGGATGGGGCCGAGCCGAAAGGCGGCACTACCCGGACCGCGGAGAGCCGTGCAGCTCACACCGACGGGCCGCGCGCCGGGCTATTCGACCGAGCCGGAAGGCAGCACTGCCCGGATCTTGAAGAGCCTTGCGGCTCAAGCAGATCCGGGCAGTGCGGGGGACGGGTGACGCGCGGTCACGTGGGCATGCGCGGCGGACCGAGCGGGCGGGGAGCCGTGGCGGGGACGGCGTACGTCGTCATGCTGCTGCACCTCCTTCCGCGGATGCGACGAGCGGCACCTCGGCGGGTGCGTCGTCGGGCTGCTGGTGGTCGGGGTCGAGAACCGGGTCGGCCGTGGTGGAGCCGGCCGCGTCGTCAGGAGCAGTCCACAGGACACGTCCGACAGCGGCGATCACGACCAGCGAGAGCACCGCGCACGACACGATGAGGACGCGGACGTCGACCACGGCGAGGAGCGCTCCTCCGGCGGTGGTGGCCACGATCATCCCCGCACCCACGAGTGCGGAGAGCGCTGCGAAGACCCGTCCCAGCACGGGTTCCGGCGTACGCCGGACCACGACGGACTGCACGAGCACGTTGAGCAGACCGTTGCCGATGCCGACCGCGAACGTCGCGGCGCCGGCTACGACGAGGGTCGGTGCGAGGCCGAGTACGACGAGCGCCGCCGACATCCAGGCGAGGACGAGGACGAGCAGCCGGGCCGACGCGCGGACGCCGAGCGGCTTGCGGGCGGCCACCGCTCCGACCATGAGGCCGAGCGCGAACAGCGCGCCGATCGCGCCGTAGACCTGCGCCGTCGCGCCGAGGCGCTGGGTGAGCAGGAAGACCTCGGCGACGTTGACCGCACCGACCGCGAGCAGGGTCGCGGCGAGCAGAACGAACATGGCGCGCAGCAGCGGCGAACGGGCGACGAGCCGGACGCCGGCCCAGGCCGCTCCCTTCTCGTGCTCCTCGGCCTGCGGCCGACGCTCGACGCGCAGCAGCAGGGCGACGACGACGAGCGCGAGGAACGAGACCGCGTCGACGACGAGCGCGGCGGAGATGCCGAGGGTGCCGACGAGCAGGCCGCCGACGGCGGGACCGAGCAGCATCGCCGCCGCCGTCACGGTCTGCAGCACCGAGAGCGCGCGCGGCAGGTCGTTGCCGGGGGCGATGGTCGGCACGAGCGCCTGCCAGGCCGGGTTGGCCACCGCCTGGCCGACGTTGAGCGCGAGGACGCCGAGAACCACGAGCGCGAGCGACCCGGACGCGACGGCCGCGACGAGCGAGAGCACGACCAGCGACTGCAGCACCGACACCGTCGCGACGAGCCGCCGGGTCGGGACGCGGTCGGCGATCAGCCCGGCGAGCGGCGCCGCGACGAGCTGCGGCAGCGCCGCGGCCACGACGAGCGCGGTGACGGCGAGCGGCCCCTCGCCGCGGACGCTGGCCCACAGCACCAGCCCAAGGACGGCGACCTCGTCGCCGAGCAGCGAGAGCCCCCGACCGGTGGCGACCAGCGCGAGGTCCCGGCGCTGAGAAATCGTGAAGGACATATTTCGAAAGTAGTCTTTCAGATCTCTCCCGTCAACCCGTCTCCCGCCGTCGATGGGTGATCAGGCCACCTTCTAGGGCCGCGTCATCACGCAGGGACGGCTGGGCGGGTGCGCACCGGGCGGCGTGATCGGGCGGGCGCTAGCGTTCGGCGCGTGGCACGACGTAGCGCGAAGCCGGAGGCGCCGGCACCGGTGGAGCCCGACGAGGTCGTCCTCTCCGACGTGTCCGCCGTCCGCGCGCTCGCGCACCCCGCACGGCTCATCGTGATCGACGCGCTGTACGACGGCCAGGTGCTCACCGCCACGGAGTGCGCGGAGCGCGCCGGCGTGACGCCCAGCGCGATGAGCTACCACCTGCGCGCCCTCGAGAAGGCCGGGCTGGTCCTGCGCGCGGAGCCACGCGGCGACGGGCGCGAGCGGCCGTGGAAGCGCGCCGGTGCCAACCTCAAGATCGACCTGCCCCGCAGCGGGCCCGACGCGAACGCCGCAGGGGTCGCGGCCGCCGAGCTCCTCGTCGTCAACGCCCTCGACCTCGACCGCGAGCGCCTGCTCGCCTCGATCCGCGCCGACGCGAAGCTGCCTAAGGGCGAGGGCCTCGGATCCCAGTACGCCCGCGACACGGTGCTCCTCACCAAGGCCGAGCTCGCACAGGTCGCTGCCGCGCTCGACGCCGCGCTGGCGCCCTACCGCCGCACCAACCGGGAGGCGCCTCCCGAGGACGCCGTGTCCTTCTCCGCCACCGTGCTCATCGTCCCGGACAACCCGCACGCCTGACGGGCGCCGTCGACGACGTCACCGGTCGGACGCACGTTCGCCGCACCGGATCTCCGAGCGCTGCGACAGCGACGTGCTCGCCCGCGGTCCCACGAGACGCCCGCGGCCCGGTGTCGGCGCAGCCCGAGATTGCGGACCATCGTCGACGTCGCTGCTCGTACGCCGCCCTCCGTGCCGGACCTCTGTGCGCGGCGCCGCGACGTGGTGGGTGCTGCCGTCGGCCGGAGGGGGAGGCGGCGCGGCGGCGGAACGTACCCTGGGGCGGTGCCCGCTCCCGACGTGTCCGCGCCCGTCGCGACGCTGACCGAGCCGGGACGTCCTCGCGCCGGCATCGCCTTCCGCCCCGACGTCGAGGGACTGCGCGCCATCGCGATCCTCGCGGTCGTCGGCTACCACGCCGGCCTCCCGTTCCTGCCCGGCGGCTTCGTCGGCGTCGACGTCTTCTTCGTGATCTCCGGGTTCCTCATCACCGGGCTGCTCGTCGCGGAGATCTCCTCGACCGGCCGGATCCCGCTCGCGCGCTTCTGGGCCCGTCGCGCGCGGCGGCTGCTGCCGGCCGCGACCCTCGTGCTCGGTGTCGTCGCACTCGCGTCGTACGTGATGATCCCGGCGCTCGACCACGCGAGCGTCGGCCTCGACATCGTCGCGTCGGCGCTCTACGTCGCGAACATGCGCTACGCCGTGCAGGCCACCGACTATCTCGCCTCCGACGCCGCACCCAGCCCGGTCCTGCACTTCTGGTCGCTCGGCGTGGAGGAGCAGTTCTACGTCGTCTGGCCGCTGCTCATCCTCGGCCTGCTCGCCCTCGAGGTGCGACGCCGCACCGCGACCGGGCGCACGCTGCCGCGCAGCCACCTCGCCGTCGCGCTCGCGGGGCTGGGCGTCGTCTCGTTCCTGCTCTCGCTGCGCCTCACCGACCGGGTGCAGCCGTGGGCGTTCTTCGGGATGCCCACGCGCGCCTGGGAGTTCGCGATCGGAGGTCTGCTCGCGATCGGCGCGACGCAGCTGGTCCGCCTCCCCGCCGCGGCACGCGCAGCGCTGGGCTGGGCCGGCGCCGCGGTCCTCCTCGGATCCGTCGTCCTCCTCGACGAGGACGTCCCCTACCCCGGCACGGCGGCGCTGTGGCCGGTGCTGGGCACCGCCGCGATCATCGCGGCCGGCGCCGCCGCGCGACCTCACCCCGGCGGCGTACCGGGCCTGCTCTCCACCTGGCCGATGCGCGCGGTGGGCCGGCTGTCGTACTCCTGGTACCTCTGGCACTGGCCGGTCCTCGTGCTCGCGGCCTCGGTGCTCGGACCGCTCGGTACGCCGACCAAGGTGCTCCTCGTCCTGCTGGCGCTCATCCCGAGCGCACTGGCCTACCGCTTCGTCGAGCGGCCGCTGCACCACCTGCCGTCGCTCGTCGCGAGCACACGGCGCTCGCTGCTGCTCGGCGGTGCGCTGTCGGCCGCGGCGGCGCTCGCGGGCCTCGCGCTCGTCGTGGTGCCCGGAGGCGGTTCCGCCGCGGCCGCGATCACGGCGAGCGCAGGTGCTGACGAGCAGACCGGTCGCGGCGTCGCCAGCGCGCCGTCGTCGAAGCCGTCGCCCTCGTCCTCGTCGCCGTCGTCCTCGGCACCGTCGTCGGAGCCCACGCCGTCAGCCGCGGCGGTCGTGTGGCCGGCGGGCGCGCTGACCCCGAGCCCCGCGAAGGCGCGCGGCGACCTGCCTGCCATCTACGGCAACGGCTGCCACCTGCAGGGCTCGACCGTCTCGGTCCCCGGCGACTGCGCGTTCGGCGACACGTCGGCCTCGACCACCGTCGTCCTGCTCGGGGATTCCCATGCGGCGCAGTGGTTCCCGGCCCTCGATGCGCTCGGCAAGGAGCACGGCTTCAAGCTCCTCTCGCGCACCAAGGCGGGCTGCCCGGCACCCGACGTCTCGATCTTCAGCCGGTCGCTCAAGCGCCTCAACGACGAGTGCGACACGTGGCGGCAGCAGGAGCTCGCCGAGATCGCGCGGATCAAGCCGGCGCTCGTCGTCGCCGCAGGCACGCGCACAGACTCGCTGGTCGACCGGAGCACCGGGTCGAAGATCGACGGCGCGAAGGCCCCCGGCGAGTGGCAGGCCGGCTGGACCCGCACCCTCCGCGCGCTGAGCAAGGCCGGCGTGCCGGTGGCCGTCGTCCGCGATACGCCGTGGCCCGGAAGCGATGTCGCGGTGTGCGTCTCGAAGCACACGTCGAACCCCAGCGCCTGCGACGTCGGTCGCGACGCCCTCGACGACCCGCGCTACGACGTCGGTGCCGTGAAGGGCATCACCGGCGCGCACGCGGTCGACCTGTCCGACGTCGTCTGCGACGCCGACCGCTGCCCGGCGACGCGCGGCAAGTACCTCGTCTACCGCGACTCCAACCACCTCACGGCGACGTTCGCGACCGCCCTCGCGCCCTACCTCTACCGCCAGCTCGCGCCGTACCTGCGCTGACGCGCGGCGGACGGTCAGGGCCCGTACGTCGCAGCCGGTGCCTTGACGAGCGACCACGGCTCGGTCGGCACCGAGCCGCCGTTCGTCGTGCTGACGAGGCCGATCAGGACGGCCGCGGCGATGCCGACGAGGACCGAGATCCCCCAGGCGCCGAGGAACGCGACGCCGCCGCCGGTGCGCCGGATCCCGTTGGGCAGCATGCCCTTGTCGCCCGGGACCGGCTGGGCGACCCGGTTCATCGCGGGCGAGAACGGGGCGTCGCGCGCCAGCCACCACGCCATGCCGAGGCCGAGCGGGATGCAGATCACCCAGAGCATCCCCCACTTGGTCACGCGCCGGGGCTGCGGGCCGAAGACGAGGATCCCGAGGAAGAGCAGCGTGAGCAGGCCCATCGGCACGGCCGAGTGCTCGGCGAGCCCGAGCCCCTCGTCGACCGTCGGCACCGGGACGCCGGCTGCCTGGGCCGTCGCGTCGATGGTGGCCAGCAGGTCGATCGTGTCGCCGACGCTGCCGGGGGTGCCGCCGCCGAGCCACGACAGGTCCGTGCGGTGGAGCATCCCGCGCTGGTCCTCCCAGAGGACGACGGGTCGGCTCGACGTCGTCCCGAACTGGATCTGGATCGACAGCGCCGTCCACTCGAGGCCGTAGCGGCCGTCGTAGGTCTGGAGGGCCCGGACGTCGCCGGCCTTCACCGCGCGCGCGAAGTCGTCCTGCGACGCCGACCGCGGCGTGCCCCACATCGCGGCGAGCACCGAGACCACGAGCAGCACCCAGAGCGCCAGGCGCCCGACCGCACGTCGGCGGTCGTCGACGTCGACGGTCACCGTCTGTCCGAGCACCGTCGCCATGGTCCCCCCTCGAGCCTGGCAGCCAGTGTGCCGCGCGCGGCGCTGCTGCGGTGGCCTAACGGCGACGACGCCGGCGCGAGCGCGCCTCAGGCGGAGGCGTCGAGGTGGGCGAGCAGCGCGAGCGCAGCCAGCGTGGTCGCATCGACCACCGCGCCCTCGACGACCATCCGACGAAGCTCGTCGTCGGGCACCCAGCGGTGGACCATGTCCTGCTCGCTCGCCTCGCGCGACGGCGTACCCGGGGTGAGGTCGGTGGCCAGGAAGACGTCGAAGCCCTGGGTCGAGTAGCCGTAGGCCTGCATGAGGCGGCCCAGATGACGCCAGGTCGACGCGGTCAGGCCGGTCTCCTCCGCGAGCTCGGTCTGCGCGAGGGCGAGCGCGTCGCCGCCGGTCGCTCCCGCCAGCCACGAGCCCATGGGCAGCTCCCACCCGCGTCGGCCGGCGGGGTACCGGAACTGCTCGACCATCCAGACGCCGTCGCCCTCGCGGGGGATCACGACCGCGAACTCCGGCTTCTCCACGACGCCGTAGATGCCGGTCGAGCCGTCGGGCAGGCGTACGACGTCCTCCCGCACGGTCATCCACGCGTTGCGGTAGACCTCGCGGCTGCTCACCTGCTCCACGGCTCTCCTCCTCGCGCCCGAGCCTGCCCCAAGGACGACGCGGCCGCCGAGGGAGGTCCCTGGGCGGCCGCGTCGGTGGGTCGTGCGATCAGGACGCCGGTGCCTTCTCCACGCTGGCGAGCAGCAGCGTCGCGATGT
The DNA here is from genome assembly GCA_044224785.1 of Candidatus Nanopelagicales bacterium. Classification (GTDB taxonomy): domain Bacteria; phylum Actinomycetota; class Actinomycetes; order S36-B12; family CAIYMF01; genus Longivirga. The sequence goes on from JBGAJT010000088.1 coordinate 9,315, forward strand.
CGGCGACCTCGGCGGCCGGGGCGTCGCCGCCCTGCGAGCGCTGCGTGACGCCGTCGTTGAGCATCACCGAGCAGAACGGGCAGGCGACGGCGATCGTCGACGCACCGGTCTCCAGCGCCATGTCGGTGCGCGTGAGGTTGATGCGCGAACCGATGCGCTCCTCCATCCACATGCGCGCGCCACCGGCGCCGCAGCAGAACGAGCGGTCGGCCGACTTCTCCATCTCGCGCACCTCGAGGCCAGGCAGCGCACCGAGGAGCTCGCGGGGCGGTGTGTAGACCTTGTTGTGGCGACCGAGGTAGCACGGGTCGTGGTAGGTCACGGAACCCGAGACCGGCGAGACCGGCGTCAGGCGGCCGTCCTTCACCAGCGACGCGAGCAGCTGGCTGTGGTGCACGACCTCGTAGTGGCCGCCGACCTGCGGGTACTCGCGGCCGAGGGTGTTCAGGCAGTGCGGGCAGGTGACGACGATCTTCTTCGCCTTGATCTCGTTGAGCATCTCGACGTTCTGCATCGCCTGCATCTGGAAGAGGAACTCGTTGCCCGCGCGTCGCGCCGGGTCGCCGGTGCAGGTCTCGCCCTCGCCGAGGACCATGAACTGGACGCCGGCGAGGTTGAGCAGCTCGGCGACGGCCTTGGTGGTCTTCTTCGCGCGGTCCTCGAGCGCGCCGGCGCAGCCGACCCAGAACAGGTAGTCGACGTCGGCGGGGATCGCGTCCTCGCCGTCCATGCCGAAGACGCGGACCTCGAAGTCGACCTCCTCGATCCACTGGTTGCGCTGCGAGGCGTTGAGGCCCCAGGGGTTTCCCTTGTTCTCGACGTTCTTGAACAGGCCCGCGAGCTCGCCGGGGAACTCCGACTCGATCATCACGCGGTTGCGGCGCATGTCGACGATGTGGTCGATGTGCTCGATGTCGACGGGGCACTGGTTCACGCAGGCGCCGCAGGTGGTGCACGACCACAGGACGTCCTCGTCGATGACGGCGCCGTCGGTCTCGGTCGAGCCGACGAGCGGGCGCGCGTGCGCGTCCTGCACCTTCTGCGAGAACGAGCCGATCTCGACCGGCACGGGGACCGACGCCTTGCCGACGCCCGGCGACGCGAGGTAGTCGGGGTTCTGCTGCGCGGCGATGTACGGCGCCTGCTCGAGCAGGTTGTCGCGCAGCGCCATGATGAGCAGCTTCGGCGACAGCGGCTTCTCGGTGTTCCACGCGGGGCACTGCGACTGGCAGCGGCCGCACTCGGTGCACGTGAGGAGGTCGAGGTTGCCCTTCCACGTGAAGTCGCGGATCGTGCCGCGGCCGAAGACGGCGTCGTCGTCGGGGTCCTCGAAGTCGATCTTCTCGGTGCCCGAGTACATCGGCAGGAGCGGGCCGAGGCCGTTGGGGCGCCGGGAGAACAGCACGTTGAACGGCGCCAGGAAGATGTGCATGTGCTTGCTGTAGAGCACGAGGATCGTCGTCCCGAGCACCGCGCCGAACGACAGGATGATGAAGACGGTCTCGATCCACTCGTTGGCCGTCGTACCCAGCGGCTCGAGCAGCGTCGCCACCTGGTTCGACACGAACGCGGCGTTGGGCGGGAACGGGAACGTGCCGTTGTTGATCTGCGCGCCGCGGTAGATGAACAGCGTGATGACGATCGTCGCGATCGACGCGAGGATCAGCCACGCGCCGCCGGTGTGCGAGCCGTAGAAGCGCGACTCGCGGCCGATCTTGTGCGGGTTCTTGCGGATGCGGATGACCGTGAACACGACGAGGGCGACGAGCACCGCGAGGCCGAAGAAGTCCTCGAGGAAGCCGACGATCGCCCAGGTGCCGATGATCGGCACGTGGAAGTCGGGGTCGAACAGCGCACCGAACGCCTCGATGATCGTGAGGCCCAGGATGATGAAGCCCCAGAAGGTGAAGAAGTGCGCGAGGCCCGAGGGCTTCCACTTGAGCAGCTTCTTCTGACCGAGGACCTCGGTCGCCTCCGCCTGCAGGCGCACGCCCACCTCGTCGGTGCGACCGACGGCCGGCTGGCCGGACCGGATCACCGTGAGGATGCGCAGGCCGCGCCACGCGGCCAGGGCCAGGGCACCGATGAGGATCACGACCCCGACGACGAGGCGCACCGTGAGGTGGGTCTCGGAGAACGGGGTGAGCGTGGTGACGTCGACAGGCACGAGGGCTCCGCAGCGAGGCTCGAGCGCCGGGCGGTGTGCTCGGCGCAGGGCCCACGCTAGCGATCCGGCCCGGTGCGGTCCCGCCCACCCGGCGCTCGCGCGCCTGCGGGGCGTCGGGCCTCCCCACCTGCGACGTCGCCCGGTGGCGACCGGGCCCGGCCGGCCAGACCGGTGCGGCCCGGAGGT
>JBGAJT010000089.1:0-11657 GCA_044224785.1 Candidatus Nanopelagicales bacterium
CGCGCCGTGCTCACCGTCGACCTGCGCAACCCCGACGACGACGCCATGGCCCGCGCCGAGGACGCGCTCGACGCGTTCCTGCACGAGCTCGAGGAGCGCTGGCCCGGGCTCGCGATCTCGGTACGCCGCATGGCGCGCACGCGGCACGTGCCCTTCGACCCCGAGGTGCAGAAGGCGGTCGCGGCCGCCGCCGACGACCTCGGCCTCTCGCACCGCGGGATCCTGTCCGGGGCGGGGCACGACGCCCAGGAGCTGGCGTCGATCTGCCCCACCGCGATGGTGTTCGTCCCGGGGCTCTACGACGGCATCAGCCACAACCCGCGCGAGTACTCCACGCCCGAGGCCTGCGCCGACGGCGTCTCCGTCCTCGCCACCGTCGTCCGCCGCCTGGCCGGCTGAGCCCGGACGCGCGACGGGCGCCCGACCCCGGGTGGGGTGGGCGCCCGTCGTGAGCGTGGGTGCGGACTAGTCCTCGTCGTCGTCCTCGTCCTCGAGGTACTTCGCGTAGGGGTCGTCGTCCTCGTCGTCGTCCTCGACCTCGACCGGTGCCGGCGGGTGGTAGCCGCCGCCCGCGAGCTCCGCCTGGAGCGCGTTGAGGTCGGTGTTGCCGCTCGAGTACTTCAGCTCCCGAGCGACCTTCGTCTGCTTGGCCTTTGCACGGCCGCGCCCCATGGCTCGACCCCCTCACAGGCCCTCACGGCCCTGATCCGACCGACATGACAGACCACCGGGGCCGATATCCGCCGGTGGCGCGAGACGCCATCATATGCGGCCCGCGACACGCCCGGGCCCCGGGTCGGTCCCGAGCGGACGATCGGCGCGCCGCAGCCCCCGATCGTGCTCCCCGGACCCCGCGGGAGCGGTCCAGCCTGGCCAGGTGGCGGCCGGTCCGGTCCGGCGCAAGGGGTCGCGGAGAGCCGAGGCCGGTGCCCGATCCAGCCGGGCGAGGTGGCGGCGGTCAGGCCCGGCGCACCTGGTCGCGGAGCCCCGCGGCCCGGGCCTGGTCAGCCGAGGGGGGTGAAGGACTCCCGGGGTGGGGCGGCGGCGATGCGGTCCTCCGCGAGGCGCTCGGCGGCGGCCAGCGGCGTGGTGCCCTCGCCGTCGGCGCGGCGCAGGACGTCGAGCAGCGTCGGGCCGATCGCGCGCGCCCGCCCGCGGGCGGCGTCGTCGTCGTAGGTGCCGCGGCCGGCGTACTCGGCACCCACCGCGATGACGCCGCCGGCGTTCACGAGGAAGTCCGGCGCGTAGACGACGCCGCGGGCGCGGAGGGCCTCGGCGAGCGACTCGTCGGCGAGCTGGTTGTTGGCGCCGCCGCAGACCGAGGCGGCCTGAAGCGCGGGGACGACGTCGGCGGTGATGAGGCCGCCGAGGGCGCAGGGCGAGAGCACGTCGACGTCGGCGACGACCACGTCGTCGGGCGAGGCGGCGACCTCGACCTCCGGGTGGGCGGCGACGAGCCGGGCGACCGCGGCGGAGTCCGTGTCGGCGACGATCACCCGCCCACCCTCGGCGAGCACGTGCCCCGCGAGGCGGCCGCCGACCTTGCCGACTCCGACGATCCCGACCCGTCGACCGGCGAGCGACGGCGCGCCCCAGAGGTGCTCCGCCACGGCCTTGAGCGAGTGGTGGACGCCGACGGCGGTGAGGTCGCCGGAGTCGCCGGCGCCGCCGTGCTCCGGCGAGCGGCCGGTGGTCCACGGGTTCACCGTCGCGATGACGTCCATGTCGGCGACGTAGGTGCCGACGTCGCACGCGGTGACGTAGCGGCCCTGCAGCGACGCGACCAGGCGCCCGTAGGCGAGCAGCTTCTCCGGCGTCTTGTCGGTGCGCGGGTCGCCGACGACGACCGCCTTGCCGCCGCCGTGCGGCAGCCCGGCGAGCGCGTTCTTGTAGGTCATCGCCCGGGCGAGGTGCAGGACGTCGGCGAGCGCGGCGTCCTCGTCGGCGTAGGCCACGAAGCGCGTGCCGCCGAGCGCCGGACCCAGCGCGGTGGAGTGGATCGCGACGATCGCGCGCAGCCCCACCGACGGGTCGTTGCCGACCAGGACCTGCTCGTAGGAGGCCAGCGCCTCGACCGTGCTCACCCCCGAACCCTAGGACCCCCAGAGCCCACGTGAGTTGCTCGACCTAGTGGGGTGATCCGGGCCGGAACACCCCAACAGGTCGAGCAACATCCGCCAGTGGGTTACGCCGGGAGCTCGGAGAGGTGCGGGGGCTCGGCGCCGGCGCGGGAGCAGGTGATGCCGGCGACGACCACGGCGCGCTCGGCGGCGCGGCGCAGCGCGTCGAGGTCGCCGAGGTCGGCGCGACCGAGACCGTCGGAGATCCAGGTGGCGAGGAAGCCGCCGCCGAAGGAGTCGCCGGCACCGACGGTGTCGACGACCTCCACGCGCGGGACCGCGACCACGAACGAGCCGGCCGCCGTCAGGACGTGGACCGCCTTGCCGCCGTCGGTGAACAGGACGACGCGCGGCCCGAGGTCGAGCAGCGCGCGGGCGGCGTCGACGGGGTCCTCGCCGGGAGCGAGGTACTCCAGGTCGTCGCCGGACACCTTGACGACGTCGGCCCGGGCCAGCACGCGGTGCAGCCGGGCGACGTAGGCGTCGCGGTCCGACACCACCCGCGGGCGGCAGTTGGGGTCGACGAAGACCAGGACCGAGTCCGAGACGTCGGCGACGAGGGCCTCCAGGCTGGTCGCCATCGGCTCGAGCAGCAGCCCGAGCGTGCCCACGTGCAGCACCCGGGTGCCGGCGTCGACAGCGCCGTGCGCGTCGGCGTCGGTGACCGCCGGAGCGGAGGTGTGGTCGAAGTAGAACTGGTAGCTCGCGGCCCCGTGCTCGTCGAGCTCGGCGAGGGCCAGCGTGGTCGGGAGCGGCAGCAGGTCGGGCATCCCGAGGCGTACGCCGTCGGCCTGGAGCCGGTCGCGCAGCAGGTGGCCGAACCGGTCGTCGGCGAGGCCGCCGAGGAACGACGTCTCGATGCCGAGCCGGCCCAGCGTGCGGGCGGCGTTGAACGGGCCGCCGCCGGCCGCTGCGGCGAGGGAGCCGTCCGGGCGCAGGATCAGGTCGACGAGGGCCTCACCAGCGACGACGACGCTCATCCAGGGGCTCCTCACGGTCGGGACAGCCCCCCGAGCGTAGTGAGTGGCGAGGTCGGGTCGGAGGCCGAGCGGCCGACCCGCCGACCCGGCCCGCCGGGGTCGCGCCGCCGCGGCGTACGCCGCTCGTGGGAACGCGCCCGAACCCGCTGTGTCACGAAAGGAAAACGGCCCGGGACTCTGTCGGATGCGCGTGGCACACTCGCCGGACCAAAGGGCACCAAAACGGACAAGCCCGCCCATCGCGGGCCCTGCGGCCCACACCGTCCACGAGGGGGACGACATGGCGGGACGACTGCCGGAGGCGGACGAGCTGCTGACGCCTGCCGAGGTGGCGGCGCTGTTCCGGGTCGACCCCAAGACGGTCACCCGGTGGGCCAAGGCGGGCAAGCTCACCTCGATCCGCACCCTGGGCGGCCACCGCCGCTACCGCGCGGCCGAGGTCCGGGCCCTGCTCGGCGACACCATCCCCGCCCCGCGCGAGAGCGAGGCGTAGCCCACGTCGGGCGACGCCGACGGGCTGCACCTGCTCCCCGTCGACACGGCTGAGCGCGCCGAGTCCTGGCGCGCGGTGCACAACGCGATCATCCCCACCGCTGCGCTGACCCTCGACGAGGTGCTCGAGCGCGCCGGGCGCAACCAGCTCGACCTCGCCTACGTCGGCGACGTGCTCGTCGGGTGCTCGACGGTCCGCCCCGCGACCGACGAGGAGCCGGTCACCGTGATCGTGCGGATCCTGCCCGAGCACCGCAGGCATGGCCTCGGCTCGCGCTACCTCGTGCACGCCCTCGACGTCGCTGTCGGGCTGGGCGCGGCGACGGTGCAGACGATCGTGCTGGAGTCCAACGTCGACGGCCTCGAGTTCGCGCAGCACCGGGGCTTCGTCGAGACCGAGCGGTACGTGCTCGACGGCGACGAGCTCGCCTACGTCCACCTGGCCCGGCCACTCGCGGGCGGCTGCGCGGCGTCAGCCCTGCTGCGCCTGCTCGCTCATCTGGCCGAGGACCTTGAGCAGGCCGACGAGGTTGGCGCTCATCTGCTCGTGGTCGTGGTCGGCGCCGCCGTCGGCGTGGGAGTGGCCGCCGACGTACGACGACAGCGCGGCTCCCATGCCCGCGTGCTCGATCACGAGCGCGCACATGGCCTCGGCGTGGTCGCCGGCGAGGTCGGGCTTGGCCAGGCAGAGCGACACCGCGCCGTGCGCCGCGGCCCACAGGGTGGTCGCGACGGTCTGCGCGTCGGTGCCGGGTGCGAAGACACCGACGTCGATGCAGCGCTGCACCGCACCCATGAGGTTGCCGTAGGTCTGGCCGACGACGATGTCCTCGTACATGAGCGCTGACTTCCCGAGGTCGTGGCGACCCGGCATCGTCATCATCGCGAGGCGGTACTGCTCGGGGTTGGCCAGCGCGAACCGGACGTAGGCGATGCCGCGCAGGCGCAGACCTTCGAACGGGTCCTGCGTCTGCTGGCCGGCCTCCTCCATGAGCGAGTCGAGGTCGGCGAACACCGCCTCGCACACGGCGTCGAGCAGCGCCGCCTTGTCGGCGAAGTGCAGGTAGATCGACGGGGTCGAGACGCCGACCCGCTCGGCGACGGAGCGCACGGTGAGGGCGTCGGCGTCCTGGGTCTCCGCGAGCAGCTCGCGGGCCGCGAGCAGGATCTCCTCGCGCAGTCGCTCGCCCTCGCCGCGCTTGGCGCGACGGCGAGGGCGGGCGGCTGTGGACATGGCGGTCAGCCTACGGCCACAGGATCGTGGTGGCGCAGGTCGGCGTCGCCCTCGGACTCGCTGATGCCGATCCGGTCGTGCAGGCGGCGCAGCGGCGCAGGAGCCCACCAGTTCGCGTCGCCCGCGACCCGCATGAACGCGGGAACGAGCAGGCCGCGGACGATCGTGGCGTCGACGAGCACCGCGAGGGCGACGCCGATGCCGAGCATCTTGATGATGGTGACGCCGCTCGTCGCGAACGCGATGAACACGATCGCGAGCAGCGCCGCGGCGGAGGTGACGAGGCGGCCGGTGCGCTGCAGGCCCATCTGGACGGCGTAGGTGTTGTCGCCGGTCGCGTCGTAGACCTCCTTGATGCGGCTGAGCAGGAAGACCTCGTAGTCCATCGAGAGCCCGAACGCGATGCAGAACATGAGGATCGGCATCGAGGTGTCGAGCTCGCCGGTGACGGTGAAGTCGCCGAGCCACTGCGAGAGGTGGCCCTCCTGGAAGATCCAGACCATCGCGCCGAACGTCGCCGACAGGCTCAGCATGTTGAGCACCAGCGCCTTGACCGGCAGCACGACGGAGCCGGTGAAGAGGAACAGCAGGAGGAACGTCGCGACCGCGATGATCCCGATGGCCCACGGCAGGCGCGAGCCCATGGCGTCCTGCGAGTCGGCGAACACCGCGGCGTCGCCGCCGATGTACGTCGTTGCCAGCGGCGAGGGCACCGCGCGGAGGTCCTGCACGACCGCCTTGCCGGCGGAGGAGTACGGCTCGACGTCGACGACGACGGAGAGCCAGGTGCCGGGCCCGGCGGTCGTGACGAAGCGCGTGCTGGCCGGTCCGGCCGGTGCGACCTGCGCGCCGTCGGCGTAGGAGCCGGTGACGGCGTCGACGCGGGTGACGCCGTCGACCTTCGAGAGCTGCTCGGCGTACGCCGCGACGGCCGTCGTGGCCGCGCTGCTGTCGGGAGCCACGACCGACAGCGGGTCGGACTCGCGCGCGTCGAACTCGTCGCGCAGCAGCTGGCCGGCCTGCGCCGCCTGCGCCGACTTCGGCAGCACGCGGTCGTCGGTCTGCCCGAAGGAGACGCGGAAGAACGGCAGCCCGAGGGCGAGGAGCAGCGCGACGCCACCGATGAGGACCGGCCACGGGCGCTTCATGACGTACGCCGAGAGCCGGAACCAGAAGCCGTGGTCGCTGACCTCGGTGGCACCGCGCAGGATGCGGAACCGGTCGACCTTGGTGCCGAGGACGGCGAGCAGCGCGGGCAGCACGAGCACCGCGGCGATCACCGCGAGCGTGACGGTGGCGATGCCGGCGTAGGCGAACGAGCGCAGGAAGAACTGCGGGAAGACGAGGAGCGCGGACAGGGCGATCGCGACCGTGATGCCGGAGAAGACGACGGTGCGGCCGGCGGTCGCGACCGAGCGGATCACGGCGTCGTGCGGGGAGTCGCCGCGGCCGAGCTGCTCGCGGAAGCGCGTGACGATGAAGAGCGCGTAGTCGATGCCGAGGCCGATGCCCAGCGCGGTGACGAGGTTGATCGCGAAGATGCTGACGTCGGTGACCTGCGTCGTGACCCAGAGCGCGAAGAACGAGCCGAGGACGGCGACCGCGCCGATGACGGCCGGCAGGCCGGAGGCGACGAGGGTGCCGAACACGAGCAGCAGCAGGAGCATCGTGATCGGGATCGCGATGGACTCGGCGCGCGCGAGGTCCTTCTCGATCGTGTGACCGACCTCGTGGAACACGACCGGGGCCCCGGAGACGTGGACGTCGAGGACGCCGTCGGGCGTCGGTCCGGCGAGCTCCTCGGCGAGCTGGCCGGCGCGGGTCTGCGCGGCGTCGCCGCTCTGCGTCAGGCGCGCGGTCACCAGCGCGAGCGTGCCGTCGGTGCTGCGTATCGCCGGGGACCTGGTGGCCCAGTACGACGCCACGTCGCGGACGCCGCTCTCCTTCGCCAGCTTGTCCGCCAGCGCGGTCGCGGCGGCGGCCACCGCCGGGGTGTCGACCGACGATCCGTCTGCGCCTCCGACGACCAGGACGATGTCGGAGGGGCCGGCGTCGAACCGGTCGGCCAGCGCGGCCGCGGCCTTCGCGGAGTCCGAGCCGGGGTCGTCGAAGCCGCCCGAGGACAGCCGCGAGACGACCCCGCCGCCGAGGACGGCGGAGACCACGACGAAGAGGATGGCGAGCACCAGGATCGGCACCCGCCGGCGGACGGCGAACGCCCCGACGCGGGCGAACCCGCGGGGGGTGGGGGTGGAGGTGGTCATGGCCGGGCTCCCTGCGGACGGGTCGACCGCGGGCGCGATCGACTGAACGCGGGTACGTTAGCCTCGATAAGTGAACGACGTCAAGATAACGACGTCAGGAATCTCGCCCCGTGCTCTCCCAGGCGGCGACGACCCGCTTGGGGGCGGTCCGGCGCCAGGCCTCGACGACGATCTCGTGGCACTGCTGCGGATCGACGCGGGACAGGTCGATGCGCACCCAGCCGTGCTTTCCGACGTAGCGGGCGTAGCTGAACGTGCCGGGGTCCTGCTCCAGCAGCGCGGCCTGCTCCTCCGGCGTCGCCTTGAAGGTGGCGGCACGGGTCTCGTCGTCGGCGAGGCCGAACATCTTGCTGCGCACCCGGAAGGTCGGCTGGCCCCAGGTCTCGCGCTCCTCGAACTCGGGCAGCTGCGCGAGCCAGCTCCGCAGCTGCCGCATCGACACGCCTGCCATGCCCCCAGCGTGCCCGAGCGGACCGACGGGCGGGAGCCCTGGTGCGTCGTGCGGGGCCGAGGTCCAGACTGGCGGGACGTCCCCGTCCGCAGGAGGTCCCCGGTGGTGCAGTACGTCGGTATCGACCCGGACGAGGCGCGTCGCCGGCTCGCCACGATCGGCACCGAGCTGATCCCGCCGGACAGCGACGAGGACGAGCACGCGGTGGTGTCGCGGGTCCTCGCCGACGCCGAGAGCGGCGTGCGCGCCGAGGTCGAGCTCGACCCGCCGGACGACCTCACCACCGGCATGTCGGCCTGGCACGTCAACGCCGAGACCGAGGCGCACACGGTCCGCTCGGGCACGGGGTTGATCGAGTTCTGGACGCCGTCGGGCCCGGTCGCCGCGGTGCTGAGCGCCGGCGTCGTCATGGTCGTGCGCGGCGGCGAGCACCGCTATCGGCCGCTGACGCCGCAGCGCTGGTCGATCCGCCACAGCGGCGACGCCGACGCCGACCTCGGCTCGCGCGACACCGGCCGGGCGGCAGGGCCCTGGCCCGAGGTCTGAGCCCGCGCGGCTGCGGCGTGGGGCACAGTCGGGTCGTCGGCCCGGCTTCGGCGTACGCCGCCGCCTAGGGTCGAACCATGCGCATCGGACTGCTCACAGGTGGCGGCGACTGCCCTGGGCTCAACGCCCTCATCCGTGCGGTCGCGAAGCAGAGCGCCCTCAACGGCGACACGCTCGTCGGCTTCCGGCACGGCTGGCGCGGGGTCGTCGACGGCGACGCCTTCCCGCTCACCCGCGACCACGTGCGCGGCGTGCTGCCGCTCGGCGGCACAATGCTCGGCACCACGCGGTTCCACCCGCACGAGAGCAACGGCGGCATCGACGCCGTGCTCGAGACCCTCAAGCACGAGCACATCGGCGCGCTCATCTGCGTCGGCGGCGACGGCACGCTGCACGCGGCGGGCAAGCTCGCCGAGGCCGGCGTCACGATGGTGTGCGCGCCGAAGACGATCGACAACGACGTGTGGGGCACCGACCGCTCGGTCGGCTTCGACACCGCCGTCTCCATCGCCACCGAGGCGCTCGACCGCGTGCACACCACCGCGGAGTCGCACGACCGCGTGATGGTGGTCGAGGTCATGGGCCACCACGTCGGGTGGATCGCCGTGGCCGCGGGCATCGCCGGCGGTGCCGACCAGATCCTCATCCCCGAGGAGCCGTTCGACATCGACGAGATCGCCGCGCAGCTGCGCCACCGGCACAAGAGCTACGCGTCGTCGTCGATCGTCGTCGTCGCCGAGGGGGCGACGGCGAAGGAGGGCACGCTCGACTTCACCCCGCCCGAGGGCCCGTACGGCGCGATCGTCGCCGGCGCCATCGGCGAGCGGATCAAGTACGAGCTCGCCGAGCGCACCGGGTTCGACACCCGCGTGACGATCCTCGGCCACGTGCAGCGCGGCGGTACGCCGACCGCCACCGACCGCCTGCTCGCGAGCCGCTTCGGCGTCGCGGCCGCCGACGCCGTCCACGAGGGGAAGACCTCCGTGATGACGGCCCTGGTCGGCGACCGCATCGAGCTCGTCGACATCGCGGAGGTCGCGGGCAAGGTCAAGGAGGTCCCCGAGGAGCTCCGCAACGTGGCCCGCTCGCTGTACTGAGGCGGTTCCGGCCCTCCTGGAGGCCCGGCGCTACGCCGCGGCTTGGCGAACGATGGCCCGGCTGCCGTGCAGCGTGACGACGTGCGCGCTGCTGAGCGTCCACCGGGTGGTTGCGAGCGCGGCCTCGGCCGCGGCGACCCACGCGCGATCGTCGTCGGTGATCGAGAGCCCGTCCGGTCGGCCGAGGGCGAGGACGAGGGTGCCGGCCATCTCGTCGCCCAGCGCCTCGACGACGATGTCGACCATCTTCTGCACGAGGTCGCCGTCGCAGGCGAGCGGCAGCTCACCGATGGCCATCGGCTGGACCAGGCGCACCTGGGCGTCGCAGATCAGCACGACGAGGCTGCGGCCCCGACGGTCCTCGTAGCCGACCATCAGGTCGAGCACGTCGTCGAGCAGGCGGGGGTCGGTCAGGGGGCGCTGCGGCCAGTCGGCCGGGAGGTCCTTGAAGGTCATGCCGGCGATCGTCGCGGCGCGTCGGTCGGTGCGGCGTCCGGCGTCCACAGGCTCCGGATACGCCGAAGGCCCGGGATCGCCGGGCCTCCAACAGTGGCCAGGGGCGGGGTCGAACCGCCGACCTTCCGATTTTCAGAGCCCCCAGGTGGTGTCGGCGGCTGCCCGATTGTGACGTTTCCGCAGGTCAGAGGAAGTCTCGGTGATCTTGGATGGTCGCAAATGACGGCCCCTGCCGGACCGTTTGTGAGAATCTGTGAGAGGCCCGAACCTGCGGTCCGGCGCCGCGCCCCGGTTGCCCGGACGATCTCGCCTAGGGTCTGCGCGGAGCGCAGCCCGCAGCCCGAGGTGGGCGGCGGAGCACGTCAGCGGCCAGCAGGACGGTCTTCCCTACGCCCCGCAAACCGGTGGTGATCATTGACTGCTCGGTCCGCCCCGCGGCCATGCGCGCCAGCAGCATGGCAAACGTCTGCAGTTGGTCGTCGCGGCCCAGAATCACCCGCTTACGAGCGCGGTGAGCCTGGACCGGGCTCGTCGTTCGCCCTAGCGCGATCAGGACTACCAAGCATCCGCGTTTCCGTCCCCGCCACTGGATAGCCTCGGCTGTTGCCACTCATGGCACTTGCCGCGCACTCCCCGTTAACTCCTGCACGCACTGGTAACAGCGATACGGCGGCACCGGCTACCTGTCCGAGGCCGTGGCCAGGTGTCGGGCCGGTTGCCGCAAGACTGACCGGGAGTCCTCTGAAGTTGGCTGTCCCGGCGTTCCCGGCCCGGTGACACCGCCCGCGTCCGAACCTGCCCTGTTAGGACCGGGCGCCGTCGGACCCAGGCCTTATGGTCGAAGGTGGCATAGAGAGTCACGAGAAGGGCGGCGGGGGGACAGATGGGCGCGACACAGGAACTCCTCAACGAGGTGCGTAAGCAGCTCGCACCGGACGATGCGGCCTTGACGCTGGCTCGGAAGCGCCGCGATGCCGTCCGAGTCGCCGCTGCCTCGTTCCGCGGGGTGCTGCGCCATTACGCGGCCGGCTCCCTCGCCCACGGCACCGCGAACTGCCCCATCCACCACCGCGACCTTGGACTCGACGGCGACTGCGGAGTGGTGCTGGACCGGCGCAGCTGGCCTTCTCTGGGACCTGATGGCCAGGGAGTTGGGCCGGTCGACGTCGTGAACGACATGCACGACCACCTCGCTGCGGCCCTGCGCAGCAGCTACCCCGGGGCCACACTGCAGGTGACCAAGCGCGCCATCCTGATCGAGTTCCACGATGCGCTGCCGACCCTGGAGGACCCCTCGGTCGACATCGTCGTAGGGCTCACCCGGGCCGATGCCCCGGGCTTGTGGATCCCCAACACGGAGACGAACACCTGGAACCCGTCCGACCCCGAGCAGCACACGTCGCTGCTGACTGAAGACCCCAAGGCCCTGCGCGTCACCCGGGCACGGGCCATCCGGCTTGCCAAGGCCCACAACAAGCTCGCCGTACCTCCTACGCTCTGCTCGTTCAACGTCGAGGCGTTCGGCCTGATGTTCGTCCAGCCCGGCAGCGGCCTTCCCCAGGCACTCCTCGACCTGTGGAGCGGCGGTGCGGTCGACCTCAGCCGTCGGCTCACCCCGGACCCGGCCGGTGTCTCCCAGCCGATCAAGGTCGCCGACCGTGCCGAGGCCGTGCGCGTCCTGTCTGAGGCGGCTAAGGCGCTCCAGCTTGCGCTGGCCAACGACGCGGACTCGGCTTTCGTTCGCAGCGTCCTGCAGCCGCTGTGGCCGGACTTCATCAGCCCCCGGCCCGGTGAGGTGTCCAAGGCGATGGCCGTCGCGCGCACCCGCTCGGGAGACGGCCTGCGGATCACCGGAGCTGGCCTTCTCAGCGCCACGGCCGGGTCCGCGCTGAAGCAGCCGCGCTCGTTCGGCGAGTGACGGCTCGGCATGACCCGGCCGCCGCGTAGGCCCTGGTCCTGGCTTGCCGACAATCAGCGACGGGCAAGGATCGTTCTACCGGCCCAGAGCGCGCTGGAC
>JBGAJT010000008.1:0-24632 GCA_044224785.1 Candidatus Nanopelagicales bacterium
CATGTCAGGCCTCCATCCGCTCGAGGAGCAACGACCCGGCGGCGACGCGCCGGGCCGTCCAGCCGGGGAAGAGCAGCGTCGTGGTGTCCTCCTGCTCGATCAGCGCCGGACCTGCGACCGGGTCGGTGCCGATCGCCGTCCGGTCCAGGATCAGCGCCTCGTGCCACCGCCCCTGCATCCACACCCGACGCCGGCCCATCGGCTCCGACAGCGGCAGGTCGGGGGCGTGCACATCGATCGGCGCGTCGACCGCGGTGGCCACCATCCGCAGCGCCACGAGCTCCATCGGAGTGCCGTCGAGGACGTAGTCGTACGCCGCGCGGTGCGCAGCGACGAACGCGGTCTCGGCGTCGCGCACGGCGGGGTCGACGCCCCGGCCGTCGACGTCGACGGCCAGCGGCACCGTGAGGCTGTACGCCTGCCCGCTGTAGCGCAGGTCGGCGGCGTACTCGAGAACACCTCCGTCGGCATGGCCGCTCTGCTCGAGCAGCGCCCTGCCCCGCGCTCCGAGCTCGTCGACCTGCTCCTGCAGCGCCGCGGGCTCGATGCGGTCCGTCCCGCGCACCCAGCTGCGCCCGAGGTCGTGGCGTACGTCGGTGAGCAGGAGGCCGAGGGCCGCCGTCACGCCCGGGTAGAGCGGGACGAGGACCGACGTCATGTCGAGCTCCTCCGCCAAGGAGCAGCCGTGCATCGGGCCCGCACCGCCGAGCGCCACGAGCGTCATCCGGCGGGGGTCGATACCGCGCGCAACAGAGATGACGCGCAGCGCCGATGCCATGTTCGCGTCCGCGACACGGATCATCGCGGCTGCCGCCTCCTCGACGGAGGCACCCATCGGTGCCGCGACCTCGGAGGCCACGGCCGCCTCGGCGAGGTCGGGGTCGAGCTTGAGGTCGCCGCCGAGCGTGCGCTGCGCGGCGAGCGTGCCGAGCACGACGTGGGCGTCGGTGACCGTCGGCAGGTCTCCCCCTCGCCCGTACGCCGCCGGACCGGGCACTGCTCCGGCACTCTCGGGTCCGACGTGCAGCGCACCGAAGGCGTCGACGCGGCCCAGCGAACCGCCGCCCGCGCCGATGCAGAGGACGTCGACCTGCGGCAGGTTCACCCGGTGCCCCGACTGCTCGCCGATCCACCGGACCTGGGGCTGACCGCCGACGACCACTGCCAGGTCGGCCGTGGTGCCGCCCATGTCGAACGTGAGCAGGTCGGGCAGGCCCGCGACGGCTGCGAGCCGCGCGGCCGCGACGACGCCGGCAGCCGGACCCGAGGTGACCAGGGAGACCGGGAGGTCCTGCGCGGTGCGCGCCGCTGCGAGACCGCCGTTGGAGCGCATGAGGTAGACGGGCACGCGCACGCCGCGCGCGGCGACGGCCTCGGCGAGGCGCGACACGTAGCCCCCGACGAGCGGGAGGAGCGCGGCGTTGACGGCGGTCGTGCTCGCCCGCAGGTACTCGCGGATCTCCGGCGCTACGTCGCTGGAGATCGTGACGGGGACGCCCGGCAGCTCTCGGACGAGGATCTCCGCGACCCGTCGCTCGTGGTCGGGGTTGAGGAAGGAGAACAGCAGCACCACGGCGACCGACTCGACGCCCGCCTCGCGCAGCGATGCCGCGGCCTGCACGACGGAGGACTCGTCGAGGGGCTCGAGCTCCTGCCCCTCGGGCCCGATGCGGCCCCAGACCTCGACGCACCGGTCGCGCGGCACCACCGGCGAAGGCTCGGGCGCCCAGAGGTCGTACACGTGCCGGCGCTGCTGCGTCCCGATCTCCAGCATGTCGCGGAAGCCGCGGTTGGTCACCAGGCCCGCGCGGGCCAGCCGGTCCTGCACGAGCGCGTTGGTGGCGACGGTGGTGCCGTGCGCGAGGAAGTCGATCTCCGTGGCGGGCACCCCGGACCGGGCCTCGAGCACCCCCAGCCCCTCCAGGAAGCCCGAGCTCACGTCGTCAGGGGTGGACGGGACCTTCGCGATGTGGAGGGTGCCGCTGCGGTCGACGAGCACCGCGTCGGTGAACGTGCCCCCGACGTCGATCCCGACCCGGACATGGCCCGACGGCTCCGGCACGACTGCCTCCTCCACGTCGTCCCACCCAGCGGTCCGACGTCTCGATCCGACCACGAACGACGGACAGATCCTGGGACGCCCGTTACATTCGCGCCCAGCACCTCCATTCCAACGCAGCACCGTGCTGCCGTCATGCGTCATACGACGGACAACCAGCGAGAGGCAGGGGTGTGGCACCCGAGACCAGGCACCGGCCGGCGCGCGAGGTGCTCGTCGACTCCGACGGCGCGGTCCGCGGGGCGGCCCGCACGGTGGCCACGCTCCCGACCGGTCTCGTCCGCTACGTCACGGGCTTCCTCACGACCCGGCACCGGCACGTCGCCTTCCTGTGGCGCGTCGACGAGCGCGGCTGGTTCACCGTCCGCCTCGAGCGCCAGCCCTCCGCCGAGGGCCGCCCCGAGGCGGCACGCGTCCGGTGGACGCCGACCGAGCTGCCGGACGGGCTGACGGCGCGCGAGGTCGACGTCCTCACGCTGGTCTGCCTCGGGCTCACCAACCAGCAGGTGGCGGCACGGCTGGGCACCAGCGCGCGGACCGTGTCCACGCAGGTGGAGCGGCTGCTGACCAAGCTCGGCCAGTCCGGCCGCGCCGGCCTCGCGGCCCTGACGGTCGAGAGCGAGCTGCTGCGCCTGCCCATCCCCGGCGGTGTCGGTCTCGAGAGCGGGCTCGCGCTCGTCGACGTGGAACGGGCTGCTGCACAGCCCCGCGAGACCGAGCGCCGTCCGTCGCGCCGGATGCCGGTGCGCCTCGCGCCGCTGCACATCGGCTCGGTCCTGCCCCTCACCGGTCCGGCGTGGGCCGACGGCCTCGAGGCCCAGCGCGGCGCGGAGCTCGCCGTCGCGCAGATCAACGCACGCGGCGGCATCGGCGGCCGCCGGGTCGAGCAGGTCGTCGTCTCCGCCGACTTCTTCGACCGCGACCAGGTGGTGTCGGCCTTCCGCACGCTCGTCGACCTCGAGGTCGACGCGATCATCACCAGCTACGCGAACTCCGAGGTCCCCGACGTCCTCGACCTCGTCGCGGACTTCGGCCAGCCGTTCCTGCACAACGCCACCTTCGAGGCGCAGGTCGAGAAGGTGCGCAACGACACCGACCGCTTCGGGATGGTGTTCCAGACCTGCCCGTCAGAGATCCACTACGGCGTCGGCGCGATCCGGCTCTTCGACGAGCTCACCGCCAGCGGCAGCTGGCGCCCGCGGTCCCGCTCGATCGTCGCCGTCGAGGTCGATCTCGACAGCGGGCACACGGCGAACGCGTCCTTCTTCGCAGCAGCGGAGCGCTCCGGGTGGGAGGTGTCCGACGTCGTGTCGGTCCCGTTCCACGACCCCGACTGGCACGCCGTCGTGTCACGGGTGAACCAGAGCGATCCGGCCGCCGTCATGGTCACCCACTTCGTCCCGCAGGCGATGGCCGAGTTCCAGCACGCGTTCCGCGCCATCGGCAACGACGCGCTCGTGTACGGCGTCTACGGACCGTCGATCCCCCACTTCGCCGACGAGGCGCGCGACGCCGCCGAGGGGCTGATCTGGTCGACCGTCACCGGCACCTACGACGACGCGTTCGGGCGCTCGTTCCGTCGTGACTTCGAGCGCCTGCACGGCACGCCCGCGGGGTGGTCGCAGGCAGGCGGCGCCTACGACCAGGTGAACCTGCTCTCGACCGCCTGGGCCTCGACGGGCACGCCCAGCGCCCCGGAGGTGCTGTCGTTCCTGCGCAGCGCGGTCTACCGGGGCGTGAACGGCGTGTACTACCTCGGCGGGAGCGGCCAGGCGGCGCTGTCGTATCCCGACGTCACCCCCGACCCGTCGCTCGGTCAGGCGCACATGGTGTTCCAGGTGCAGGACGGAACGTCGCGGCTGCTCGGTCCGGCGCCCTACGGCGACCTGTCGGTGTTCCGCACCCCGCCCTGGGCGAGGCGCCGGTCGGCCTGACCGACCGGCTGCCCGCCACGGTTGCCGACGTCAGCCGTCCTCGGCCATCCACGCCGACAACCGCGCCCGCCCCTGGGAGACGAGCGGCACGATGCCGCGCGGGATCAGCACGACGATGAGCAGGAGCAGGACGCCGAGCAGGATGAGCCGGATCTCGGGCCAGGTCTGCAGCTGCGCCTGGACGAGGGTCAGGACGGCAGTGCCGATGAGCGGCCCCGAGAGCGTGCCGAGGCCGCCGATCACCAGCATCGTCACGAGGAGCGTCATCGGCCCCAGACCCATGAGGGACGGCGACACCACGCCGTAGGTGAAGGCGTAGAGCGCGCCGGCGATCCCGGCGAAGAAGCCCGAGATCCCGAACGACACGAACTGGTAGCTCATCGGGCTGATGCCGCGGGCCGCGGCCAGCGACGGGTTGTCGCGCAGAGCGACCAGCCCGGTGCCGAGCGGCGAGCGGACGACCACGTACATAGCGAGCAGCGTCAGGGCGACGCCGGCGAGGGCGATCCAGTAGATGAGCCGGGCGCGCTGCTGCGGCTCCACCGACGACAGTCCGTAGCCGGGGAAGCCGGACAGCCCGAACGTGCCCCCGGTGATGCCGCTCTTGTCCGCGATGATGAGCAGCCGCACGACCTCGGCGAAGCCGAAGGTCAGCAGCGACACGTAGATCCCCCGCAGCCGCAGCGACGGGATCGCGAGGACGAGCGAGACGAGCATCGCGCCGAGCCCGGCGGCCAGGACCGCGAGCGGCCACGGCAGACCGGTACGGCTCGACACGAGCGCGGCCGTGTAGCCACCGATCGCGTAGATGGCCAGCTGCCCGAAGTTCCACACGCCGGAGTAGCCCAGGACGAGGTTCCAGGACTGGTTGAGGATCATCCAGATGAGCGCGAGCGTGCACACCGCGAGCCAGTACGAGCTCTGCAGCACGATCGGGAGCGCCGCCGCGAGCACACCGACGACGACGAGCGCGACCGGCTTCGGTACGGGCCAGCCGAGCGAGCGGCGGGCGGATCGGTCCAGGCGCGTCACAGCCGTGCCTCCTGGGGCTTGCCGGCGATTCCGTTGGGTCTCACGACGAGCACCACGAGGACGACGACGTACAGGAACGGCAGGGCGTAGGCGCTCTGCCAGTAGATGGCGACCGCCGAGCTGAGGAAGCCGATGATGTACGAGGCGTAGATCGTGCCCTTGACCGAGCCGAGGCCGGCGAAGATCACCACGATGAGGGCCTGCAGCATCGGTAGGTCGCCCGCGTTCGGGTAGACGAAGTAGAGCGGGGCCAGCAGCACCCCGGCGACGCCGGCGAGCGCCGCGGCGATCCCCATCGTGACGACGTACACCCGGCGGGCCGGGATCCCCATGAGCCTTGCCGCATCGAGGTTCTGGGCGACGGCCGTGATGGCCAGGCCGTAGCGCGAGCGCGAGAGGAACAGCCCGAGGCCGACCAGGGCGAGGATGGCGACGGCCGCCATGAGCAGCGAGTGGTAGGTGATCGACACCTCGCTCGTCAGGTCGATGCGCCCCTCGACGAGCGGGTCGAACGGCTTCTGCCGCGGGCCGTACATGAGCAGGACGATGTTCTGCACGATCGTCGCGATCGCGAACGTCGTGATGAACGCGGTCATCTCGAAGTCGACGCCGGCGCGACCGAGGAGAGGATGCACAGCGAGGTAGTACGTGATGACGCCGAGGACGAACGTGACCAGCGCTGCCGCGAGCAGGCTCAGCCATACCGACACCCCGAGGCGGTCGACCGCGCTGTAGGCGGCGAAGCCACCGACCATGACCATGACGCCCTGCGCCATGTTCAGCACGCGCAGCGTGCCGTAGACGAGCGTCATACCGATCGAGATGAGCGCGAGCATCGAACCCTGGACCAGGGTCGACACGAGGGTCTGCAGCAACGAGTTCATCGGTCACTCACCGCCCACGCCGAGGTAGGTCGCGGTGACCGCCGGGTTCTCGAGCACCTCGTCGACGGAGCCGGCGAGGACGACCGACCCGTTCTCGATCAGGACGACGCGGTCGGCGACCTCCCGGACGTGCGCGAAGTTCTCCTCGACGAGCAGGACCGTGACGCCGGATGCGGCGATCCGCGAGATGCGCTCGTACACCTCGTCGACGAGCACCGGCGCGAGACCGAGCGACGGCTCGTCGATCATGAGCAGCTCTGCGCGCGCCATCAGGCCGCGGCCGAGCGCCAGCATGCGGCGCTCACCGCCCGACAGGGTGCGCGCGCGCTGTCCGTTGCGCTCCGCGAGGCGGGGGAAGATCTCGTAGACCTCGGCGAGCCGGTCGGCGCGGCCGCCGCCCCGGCCGAGCGTGAACGCGCCGAGGAGCAGGTTCTCCTGCACCGACATGTCCGGGAACAGCAGGTCGCCCTGCGGGATCTGGACGAGGCCACGACCGACGATGGCCTCGGTCCGCTGCCCGGTGATGTCCTCGCCCTTGAACGCGACGCTGCCCGAGCGGGCGGGGAGCAGGCCGCTGATCGCACGCAGCAGCGTCGTCTTGCCGTGCCCGTTCGGGCCGATGACGACGACGAACTCCCCCGCCGCGACGTCGAGGTCGATGCCGTCGATGACGACCGAACCGCCGTAGCCGGCACGCAGACCGCGGACCTCAAGCATCGCCGCCCTCCCCGCCACCGTCCGCGGACGGCTCGTCGCGATCGCCGCTGCGCCCGAGGTAGACCCGCACGACCTCTGCGTCGGCCAGGACGTCGGCCGGGCTGCCGAGGAACAGGGTGCGGCCCTGGTTCATGATCAGCACCCGGTCGGAGAGCGCCATGAGCGCCCGCATCACGTGCTCGATGAGCACGATGGTGATCCCGCGCTCCTTCACGCTGCGCAGCAGCGCGACGAGCTCGTCCACCTCCGACGGCGTCAGCCCGCCGAACGGTTCGTCGAGGAACAGCATCCGCGGTCGCGTCGCCAGCGCCGAGGCGATCATCAGCCGCTTCTTGTCGAACACGGGCATCGGACCGGCGAGCGCCGCCGACCGGTCGGCCAGGCCGACGAACGCCAGCTCCTCGTGCGCGAGCTCCTGGACCGGGGCGCTGGCGCGCAGCGCCTTCCACCAGCCGCTGCCGCCGCCGAACTGCGCGCCGGCCAGCACGTTGGCCAGGGCCGTCTGCGAGTCGAAGACGGACGGCAGCTGGAAGGTCCGCGAGATGCCGAGGTGGCAGATCCGGTGGACGGAGGCGTCCTGGATCTCCTCTCCGGCGAAGAGCACCAGGCCGTCGGTGGCATGGCTGATCCCGGTGACGACGTCGAACAGCGTCGTCTTCCCGGCACCGTTCGGCCCGGCGATGCCGAAGGTCTCCCCCTCGGGCACCTCGAAGTCGACCCCGTCGACGGCCGCGAGGCCGCCGTAGCGCTTGACCACGCCCCGCACCTCGAGGAGCGGGGCCACGGTCGTCGCTCCTACTTGAACCACGGCGGGGGCTGGAACTTGCCGGAGGCGTAGGGCGCCGGGAAGACCGGGACCTGCTTGCCGCCCTGGATCTGGTAGGTGAGGTGCGGCATGCCGAGGCTCGGGTCGTTGACGAGGTCGGGGTACGGCGCGACCGCGAGCTCGGTGTCGGAGATCCACTTCGTCGCCCCGGAGACGCCGCGGTAGATGACGCCCTTGAGGAGCTTGTTGACCAGCGTGAAGTCCATCGGGTCGCCGGCCATGGCCGCGCACTGCGCCCAGAGGTGGACCATGTCGTACTGGCCGCCGGCCTGGGACAGGCCCGCCTCGGAGTTGTACTTGGCCTTGTACGCCGCGAGGAACTCCGCACCGATCTTGTCCGGCAGCGTGCCCACGGTGGTGGACCAGACGACGCCGTAGCCGGCCTCACCGGCGAGCTGCAGGTACTCCGGGATCGACGGGCCGTACTGCTGGTAGAGCAGCGACTGGGTCGGCGCCGTGGAGAACTGCTTGGCGAAGCTGGCCAGGTCGCCCGGGATGTAGTCGGTCATGTAGATCAGACCCGGCGGGTTCGCGCGGATCTTCGACAGCTGCGGACCCCAGTCGGCGTACGGAGCCGTGACCTCCTCGTAGATGGGCACGGTCCAGCCGATGCCCTCGACGCTGGACTTGAACGCCTGCGCGATCGAGATCGAGTAGGGGTCGTTGCTCGTGATGATCGCGGCGGTCTTCGACGACGGCGTCCACGAGCCGTCAGCGATCCACGCCTGCATGAGCGGGACGAAGCCCTTGCCGTACCAGATCTCGGACGGGCAGCCCTGGTAGATGTTGCTGATCTTGTTCTTGGTCACGAAGTCGACGTTGGCCTGCAGCGTGTTCAGGTGGAACACCGGCACGCCCGCGTCGGCGTAGATGGAGTACTCCGACGAGTCGTTCGTGGTGTAGCCCGAGAACACCGCGGCGACCTTGTCCTGGTTGACCAGGCGCTGCGCCACCTGCACGTAGTTCTCCGGCGAGAGG
The DNA here is from genome assembly GCA_044224785.1 of Candidatus Nanopelagicales bacterium. Lineage (GTDB taxonomy): Bacteria > Actinomycetota > Actinomycetes > S36-B12 > CAIYMF01 > Longivirga. The sequence continues at coordinate 8,431 of JBGAJT010000008.1, forward strand.
TCGCTGACGTCGCCGACGACCAGCTCGAGCTTGCGGCCGGCGATGCCGCCGAGCGCGTTGATCGCGTCGATGGCCAGCTCCTGACCACGCGTCATCTCCTGACCGTCGCCCGAGTACGGGCCGGTGACCGGGCTGACGCTGCCGATCTTGATGGGGCTGGTGTCGCCGCCACCACCGTCGCCGCCACCGCTCGACGAGCTCGAGTCCTTGGGGGCGAGCGCGTATCCAGCACCACCGCCGACGACCAGGCCTCCGATGCCGGCGGCGGCGATGCCCGTGACGAAGTTGCGGCGGGAGACGCCGGCGGGCTTGGCGGGGGCGGGAGTGGTGGGGGCGGTCTCGCCGGTCGTCGGTTCGTTCTCGCTCATGCTGACCTCGCTGCTCGACGCGTAGTCGTGACGGTGGTCAGATCCCAGCGGAGCACAGCCGGTGCGTCATGCGTCAAATGACGGACGGACGAGGGCGGCCCGCGGGCTAGCGTCGTCGGGTCCCCTCCCCAGGAAGGTGCCGCATGAGCGAGTCGCACGGTTCCTGCCGGGTCGTGGTGAGCTTCGACTTCGACGCCGAAGAGGTCTGGATCGGCGAGGACCCCGCGAACGCGCACCGGCCCGGCACTCTGTCGCAGGGGACGTACGGCGCCAAGGTCGCGGTCCCGCTCGTGCTCGACCTGCTCCGGCGTCTCGAGCTCCCCGCCACCTTCTTCGTCCCCGGGCGCGTGGCCGAGCGGTACCCCCACCGGATCGAGGAGATCCTGGCGGGCGGCCACGAGGTGGCCCACCACGGCTACACGCACACGTCGCCCAGCAGCCTGTCGCCGGAGGCCGAGGAGGCCGAGCTCGTGCGCGGTCGCGAGATCCTCACCGGTCTGGGCGCCGACGTGCGCGGCTACCGGTCGCCGTCGTGGGACTTCAGCCCGGTCACCCTCGACCTGCTGGTCGGCCACGGTTTCACCTACTCCTCCAACCTGATGGACGACATCCGGCCCTACCGGCACGAGCACCACGACCTCGTCGAGCTCCCTGTCCACTGGACCCTGGACGACGCGCCGCACTTCTGGTTCGACGGCGCGTCGTGGAGCAAGACCGTCCGCACGAGCGCCGAGGTGCGCGCGCTCTGGCAGGAGGAGTACGACGGCATGGCGGCCCTCGACGGGCTGTTCATGCTCACGATGCATCCGCAGATCATCGGCAGGCCGGGACGCATCCGGATGCTCGAGTCCTTCCTCGGCTGGGCACGTGATCGCGGTGCCTCGTTCTCGACAGCGCGGGCCGCGGCGGAGTCGGTCGGATGACGCGCGTCGCGCTCGTCACGGGTGCCGCCCGCGGCCTGGGCGAGGGGATCGCCTCGCGGCTGCTCGACGACGGCTGGTGCGTCGTCCTCGCCGACGCGAGCGGCGCGCACGACGCCGCCGCGCGGCTCGACCCGGCGCAGCGGAGGGCGACGGGCGTCGACATGGACGTGACCCTCGAGCAGGACTGCACGCGCGCCGTCGCGACCGCCGTCGAGGTGTTCGGCGGGCTCGACGCGCTCGTGAACAACGCCGGCGTGGGCGGGCCCTCGGCATCGGTGCACGAGACGGATCCCGACGACTTCCGCCGCGTCCTCGACGTGAACCTCGTCGGCCCGTTCCTCATGGCGCGGGCCGCGATCCCGGAGCTCCGCCGGCGCGAGGGGTCCGCCATCGTCAACATCACGTCCGTCCTCGGGCAGCGCGGGGAGGCGGGCTCCGGTGCCTACTGCGCCTCGAAGGGCGGGCTCGCGCTGCTCGGCCAGTGCCTCGCGCTCGAGGTCGCGGCGGACGGCATCCGCGTCAACTCCGTCGCGCCGGGGAACATGCTCACGGTCATGCACCAGGACCACGTGCAGTCGATCGCCGACCGCGAGGGCACGACCTACGACGAGGCGCTCGCCGGTGTCCGCGCCACGGTGCCGCTCGGACGGCACGGCACCCCCGCCGACATCGGTGACGTCGTGGCCTGGTTGCTCTCGGCCGACTCCTCGTACGTCACCGGCCAGACCGTCGCCGTCAACGGCGGGATCCTGCTGGCATGAACGGATCTCCCACGCGCGTCCTGGTGAGCGGCGGCGGCTCCGGCATCGGTCGGGCCGTCTGCGACATCGCCGCTGCGTCGGGTGCCCGGGTGGTCGCCCTCGACCGCGAGGTGTCGACCGTCGATCCTCGGGCCGCGACCGCCGTGGCGGTCGACGTCCGCGACGAGGCGGCCGTCGTAGCAGCCGTCTCGCGAGCGGTGGAGCTGCTCGACGGACCGCCTGACGCCGTCGTCTGCGCTGCCGGCGTCTACGCCGTGGATGCGGCGTCGGAGATCGACGCCGAGCGCTTCCTCGACGTCCTGCGCATCAACACCGTCGGGTCGTTCCTCGTGGCCCGAGAGTCCGTGCGGCACATGGTGGCCGCCGGTGCGCGCGGCTCGATCGTGCTGCTCGCATCGATCGCTCACGAGCAGGGGGCGCTGCGCGAGCCCGGCGCCCACTACTCCGCCAGCAAGGGCGCCGTGGTGTCCATGACCCGTCAGCTCGCGGTCGAGTGGGCGGAGGTCGGGGTCCGGGTGAACGCGGTGAGCCCTGGCGTGATCCGGACGCCGATGCTCCGGCTCACCGACGACCCCGAGGCCACGCGCGACTACCTCGCCACCGGCGTGCCGCTGCACCGGCTGGGCGAGGCCGCCGAGGTCGCGGCCGCGTGCTGGTACCTGCTGGGCGACGCGGCGGCGTACGTCACCGGTGCCGTGCTCGCGGTCGACGGGGGCGCCAGCGTCTCCTGACCCGCCCGCGCCCTACGACCGGAAGGACCGTCCCGATGTTCCCCCACGTGCGCACGCAGGGGTCCGCCCACGAGCGCGGCCGGCAGTACGGGGCGCAGACCGCAGACCGGGTCCGGCGCAGCATCGAGGCCTACGCCGGCGTCTTCGCCCACTACGCGCAGTGGGACTGGGACCGCGTCCGCCAGGAGGCCCGCCGCTTCGTCCCCGCCGTGGAGGCGTTCGGCCCTGCCTACCTCGAGGAGATCCGTGGCATCGCGGCCGGTGCCGGGGTCGACGTCGACGACGTCATGGCCATCAACGTGCGCACCGAGGTCATGTACGCCGCCAAGGCGCGCAACGCGGCCGCGATCCTCCCCCGGACCCTCGAGTGCACGTCCTTCGCGGCGGTGCCTCCCGACGACCGGGCCGTCCTGGTCGGTCAGAACTGGGACTGGAAGACCCACGCCTTCGACACCGCTGTGATCCTCGAGTGCGAGCCGGACGACGGGCCCCGGTTCGTGACGGCCGTCGAGGCCGGGCTGCTGGCGAAGACCGGGTTCAACCAGCACGGGCTGGGCGTCGTCACCAACGCGCTCGCGAGCGACCGCGACCTCGGCGAGCCCGGTGTGCCCTACCACGTGCTGCTGCGGGCGCTCCTCGCCGCCGAGACGCCCGCAGCAGCGCTCGCAGCGCTGCAGTCGTCCTCGCGCGCGTCGTCGGCCCACTACCTCGTGGCCCACCGCGACCATCTGGCCGTCAGCGTCGAGGCCGTCCCCGGGACGTTCGTCGGCCTCCACCTCGCCCAGCCCGACCCGCGCGGGATCCTGGTGCACGGCAACCACTTCACGCATCCGGGGATGCGCGACGTCGACGTCAGCCTCTGGCTCATGCCGGACTCCGTCTTCCGGCTGCAACGTGCGCAGCGCTGGGTGCAGACGCACGACCCGTACACGTCGGCGACGTACGAGGCACTCTTCGCCGACCATGTCGGGCACCCGATGGGCGTGTGCTGCCATCCCGACGAGTCCGCGGTCGCCGCCGAGCAGGACTCCACGGTCCTGTCGGTCGTCATGGATCTGGATGCGATGACGATGCGCATCGCCGACGGCCGCCCTTGCGAGGTGCCGTTCCGCACGATCGACTACTCGCGCTTCTTCGAGGACGGGGCATGAACACGATCTCCCTGGGCTACGGGCTCGTCACCTGCCAGCGCCATCCCGACCACGACGAGGGCTGGACGCCCCTCTACGCCGAGGCGCTGGAGCTGGCCGCCACGGCGGAGGAGGTGGGGCTGGACTCGATCTGGGTGAGCGAGCACCACTTCGTCGACGACGGGCACCTGCCGTCGCTCCTCGTGCTGCTCGGCGCGATGGCCGCCCGGACCACGCGCGTGACGCTGGGGACGGCGCTCCTCCTGGCTCCCCTCCACGAGCCGCTGCGGGTGGTGGAGGACGCGGCGGTCGTCGACCAGCTCAGCGCGGGCCGCCTCGTGCTCGGCCTCGGGCTCGGGTGGCGCGACGAGGAGTTCGAGGCGCTCGGAGTCCCTGTCGGAGAACGGGTTCGCCGGACGCGTGCGCTCGTGGACATCGCGCGCGCGGCCTGGAGCGGCGAGCCGGTGGTCGTCCGCGACGGCATCGCCGAGCCGTGGGTGACGCCGGCGCCGTGCCGTCCCGGCGGACCACCGCTGTGGATCGGCGCGCTCGCCGAGCCCGCGATCCGACGCGCAGGGAGGATCGCCGACGGCCTCATCGCCTGCGAGGTGACGCCCGAGGAGCTGGCGGTGCAGGTCGGCTGGGCACGCGAGGAGCGGGAGCGCCACGGAGTCGAGACGCCGCTCCAGATCGCGCTGCACCTGCCAGCGCTGGTCCGAGCCGAGGGCGTCGACTTCGCCGAGGCTGCCGACCACCTGCGCTGGGCGGACTGGAAGTACGGCGACATGGCCGAGGCGCGCACGATGTCGGGGCCGTTGAACCGGCTCGAGCCGGTCGACGCCGACTACCTCGAGCGGCTCCGGCGCACGACCATCGTGGGGACGCCGCGCGAGGCCGCCGAGCGCATCCGCGAGTACGCCGAGGCGGCGGGCGGCGATCTCCACATGATCGCCCGCTCCTACCTCCCGAGCCTGGTGCCCGACGAGCGCGCGGCGGCGCTGCGCGCCCTCGGATCCGTGCGGGAGCTGCTGGTGGGCTGAGCCCCGCAGGAGGTCAGCGGCGCGGCCGCTTGGTGCGGACGCGCAGCTGGATGCGGATCGGCGTGCCCGGGAAGCCGAACTCCTCGCGCAGTCGGCGCTCGATGAAGCGCCGGTAGCCCGCCTCGAGGAAGCCCGAGGTGAAGAGCACGAACGTCGGGGGCCGTGTGGTGGCCTGCGTCCCGAACAGGATGCGCGGCTGCTTGCCGCCGCGGACCGGGTGCGGGTGCGACGCGACGAGGGCGGCGAGGAACGCGTTCAGCTTCGAGGTGGGGACGCGCGTCTCCCAGCCCTCCAGCGCGGTCTCGAGCGCCGGCACCAGCTTGTCGGTGTGCCGGCCGGTGCGCGCGCTGATGTTCACGCGCGGCGCCCACGCGACCTGGTGCAGGTCGCGCTCGATCTCCCGCTCGAGGTAGCGGCGGCGCTCGTCGTCGAGGAGGTCCCACTTGTTGTAGGCGAGCACGAGCGCGCGTCCGGACTCGACGACCATCGACAGGATGCGCGTGTCCTGCTCGGCCAGCGTCTCCTGCGCCTCGAGCAGGACGACGGCGACCTCCGCCTTGTCGAGCGCGTTCTTCGTGCGCAGCGACGCGTAGTACTCGTGGCCGCTGGCCTCGTTCACGCGGCGCCGGATGCCCGCCGTGTCGACGAACCGCCAGGTGGTGCCGGCGATCTCGACCAGCTCGTCGACCGGGTCGACGGTGGTGCCGGCGACCGAGTCCACGACGACGCGGTCCTCGCCCGCGAGCTTGTTGAGCAGGCTGGACTTCCCGACGTTCGGCTTGCCGAGGAGGGCTACGCGGCGCGGTCCGCGGGGGTGCGCCGTACGGCTCCCGTCCTCGGGGAGCGCGGCGACGACGGCGTCGAGCAGCTCGCCGAAACCCCTGCCGTGCAAGGACGAGACGCCGAACGGCTCGCCGAGGCCGAGCGACCACAGCATCGCGGCGTCGGCGTCGACACGGTTGTCGTCGACCTTGTTGGCGACGAGGACGACCGGCTTCTTGGTGCGGCGCAGCACCTTCACGACGTCCTCGTCGGCGTCGGTCGCGCCCACGGTCGCGTCGAGGACGAAGAGGATGACGTCGGCTTCGAACATGGCGCGCTCGGCCTGCGCGGCGACCTGGGCCGCCATGCCCTTCGCCTCGCGCTCCCAGCCGCCGGTGTCGACCATGAGGAACCTGCGGCCGGCCCAGTCGCCCTCGTAGGTGACGCGGTCGCGCGTGACGCCGGGGACGTCCTCGACCACGGCCTCGCGGCGACCGAGCACGCGGTTGACGAGGGTGGACTTGCCGACGTTGGGCCGACCGACGATCGCGACCACGGGGAGCAGCTCGTCGTCCTCGTCGTCGAAGACCGCGAGGTCCTCGACGTCGAAGCCGAACGCCGCGAGCGTCGCCGGGTCGAGCTCCTCGTCGTCGCCGAGGTCGCCGAGGTCGGGGCCGTCCTGGTCCTCGTCGAGGTCGTCGACCTCGACCACCTCGTCGTCGTCCCAGGCGCTCGCGTCGTCGTCGTAGTCGTCGACGCCCTCGAGGAGACGGGGGTCGAGCTCGGGGTCGTGGCTGCTCACGCGTGGCTCCGGGTCTGGTGGCCGGGCACCGTGGTCGGCGTTCCGGGCGGGGTGGTACGAGGGCGCGCGCCGGATCGAGCCGGGCGCGGTCGCTGGTCCGATGGTGCCAGCGCGCGGGCCTGCGCGCTGCGTGCTCGTGCGTCGAGGGTGGCGCGCCTCACGCGCCGGTCCGGTCGCGGACCAGGGCGACCACGGCGTCGATGACCTCGGCGAGGCCGAGGTGGGTCGCGTCGACGACGACCGCCTCGTCGGCCTGGGTGGTCGGAGAGGCGGTCCGGCTGGCGTCCGCCCGGTCGCGCCGCGCGAGGTCCTCGGCCACGGAGGCGACGTCACCGGGCCCGTGGACATGGGGCAGGCGCCCGGCCGCGGCGTCCTCGGCCGCCCGCCGCGCCGCCCGCACCGCGGGGTCGGCGACCAGCCAGACCTTGAGGTCGGCGTCGGGCAGGACGACCGACCCGATGTCGCGGCCCTCGACGACGATGCCCTGGCCGGCCTCCTGCGCCTCCCGGACCGCCCGCCGCTGCCGCTCCACGAGCACGGCGCGGGCTGCGGGGACGGCGGCCACGGCCGAGACGGCCGAGGTGACCGCCTCCTCGCGCACCGCGCGGGAGACGTCGAGGCCGTCGACGCTGATCTGGGACTCGTCGGGGTCGGTCGAGAACTCCAGGACCACCCGCTGGGCGGTGCCGGCCACGGCCTGCGGGTCGGAGAGGTCGACGCCGTCGCGGAGCACCGCCCAGGTGATCGCGCGGTACATCGCGCCGGTGTCCAGGTAGCGCAGACCGAGGGCGCGGGCGACCCCGCGCGAGACGCTGGACTTGCCCGAGCCCGAGGGCCCGTCGACGGCGACGACGGCACGTGCGGCGGTCACGGAGCTCCTCTCGGCGGGTGCGCGACGACCCTATCGAACGGCACGCGACCGCACCCCTCCGGATCCGCCGGGTGGCCCCGGTTCGACGGATCGGCAGCGTCGCCGCAGGTCAGCAGCACGCTCCCATCGAGATAGCGGTGTATCGACTTTTCAGCACCAGGCCTTCGCCCGCGACCAATGTCGACAAGACGCCTCAACGACTCGGCGTCAGACCGCCACAGCGCTACGCCGCCGTGGCGATGCGGCTCTAGTCCCGGACCTCGTAGCCCGCGGCCCGCAGCCCCGCCGCGAGGTCGCCGGCCCGCTCGGGGCGGACCTCGAGCTCGACGATGCCGGTCGGGCGACCCTGGGCGTGGTCGATCCGGACGTCCTCGAGGTTGACCCCGGTCTCCCCCACCGACGCGAACAGCCGGCCGAGCTCGCCGGGCCGGTCGGCGATGAGCACCGGGACGACGACGTAGGGCACGGGCTGGCTGCCGTGCTTGCCCGGGACGTGCCGCGAGCCGTCGACTCCGGCCGCGAGCGCCGCCCGGACCTCGTCGGGCCGGCCCGCCCGCAGCCCGTCGCGGACCACCTCCAGCCGGGCGACCAGCCCGTCGAGGGCGTCGGCCACAGGGCCGGCGTTGCTGGTGAGGATCTCGGTCCACAGGGTCGGGTCGCTGCTGGCCAGCCGGGTGACGTCGCGCAGCCCCTGCCCCGACAGCCGGACGTCGGCCTCGTCGAGCGGGGCGAGGCCCGCCGCGACGAGCGAGGAGACGACCTGCGGGGTGTGGGAGGTCAGGGCCACCGCCCGGTCGTGCGCCTCCGGGGTGGTCCGCACGACCAGGGCGCCCAGGCTGGTGGCCAGGGCCGCCACCGCCGCGGTGCGCGCCGGGTCGGTCCGGGCGGACGGCGTCAGCGCCCACACCCGGTCCGCGAACAGATCCGCCCGCGCGGCGGCCGCTCCGGACACCTCGCGGCCCGCCAGAGGGTGTCCGGGCACGAACCGGGAGATATCGGACCCTGTAATCTCGACCTCTTGCTGAAGGTGAGCCTTGGTGCTGGCTACATCGCTCACGGTCGCGGTGAGGTATGTATTAAGTGCCCAACTGACGACCGATGCTGCTGCAGCCGGCGGAACGGCCACGATCACGACGTCCGGATCGCCCTGCGGAGGCCCCGGTTCCCCCGCTCCCCTGCTTCGAGCGACCTCCACGGCCTCGGGGTCGTCGTCCTGGAGCCACACCCGGGTCCCCCGCCGGTGCAGGCCGAGCCCGATCGAGGCGCCGATGAGCCCGGAGCCGACGATGAGGACGGAGCCCGGGGTGCCGGTCATTGTGCGAGGTCCTGGCGGAGCACCTCGGCGCCGCGCAGGTAGACGTGCGCGATCTCGGCGCGGGGCCGGTCGGTCTCGACGTGGGCCATCACCCGGACCACGCGGGTCAGGGCGCCGGCCACGTCGATCTCCTGGGCGCAGATCAGCGGGACGTCGCCGAGACCGAGGCCCCGGGCAGCGGCGGCCGGGAACATGCTGACGAGGTCGGGGGTCGCGGTGAACAGCGCCGAGATCAGGTCGGCCCGGTCGACGTCGTTGCGCTCGAGCATCGCGGTGACCAGCTCGACGACCGCCTCGGACATCTCGACCGGGTCGTCGGCGCTCAGCCGCGTCGCACCCCGGATCGCTCGTACCGCCACCTGCGGGCTCCCTTCGCCTCGGCGCCCACCCTAGCGACAGCGCGATCTCTCGCCCTACCGACTCACCGATGTGTCGTGAGGTAGTGCTATCGCTCCATCGATGACACTGCTTATCGATTTACCGCTATCACGCTCTATCGCATTCTGGCTAAGTCGTAAGCACGCTACGTCGCTCCCCCGACACATCCCCAGGCCGACTCCCTGCCGCGACGCGCCGCGGTCAGCACGCCCAGCGACGGCCTGCCGGGCCGGCAGCTCGTGGCTCGTACCCAGGGCGCAGCAACGGCCGAGCCGCAGAGCGCCACGCTCCCTCTGACCTGGGCAGATGGCCATCCCCTTCGCGTACAGCATCGTCGGGACAAAGGTCTTTATCGACAATCGCTCCCCGGGCATCTATCCCGTGCCAAGTATCGACAAAGAGATAGGTACCCTGAACGCGGCTCGCGCTTGCCAGAGAGAGGTAGCGCTATGTCGATAGAGTGCTATCTCGCTCTATCTCTGCAGGGTGTCAGAGCCCGACGGCTGCGTAGAGCTCGCCAACCTCCTGGATCGACAGCGTGCGCACCTTCCCCGAGCGCAGGTCGCCCAGGCCGATCGGCCCGACCTTGACCCGGACCAGGCCCTCGACCGGGTGCCCGACCTCGGCCAGCATCCGGCGGACGACGTGCTTGCGGCCCTCGTGCAGGACCACCTCGACCAGGGCCCGGCCCGGCGCGGAGGTGACGACCTTGAACCGGTCGACCCGCACGATGCCGTGCGCCACGAGCAGCGCCATCACCTCGGGCCGGTCGACGGCGGAGAACAGCAGCTCCTCGCCGCGCGGGTCGGCGCGCAGCACCTGCACCAGCTCGACGAGACCTGCTCGGTTGAACTCGGTGATCGCCTCGAGGGTCTCCTCGAGCAGCGCCTGCTCCTCGCTGTGGCGCACGCGGTCGCGCAGCTCGTCGACGCGTGCGGCGAGGTCGTCGAACGTCGGCTCGGCCGAGACGTCGGGCGTCGCGTCGGCTGCGGTCATCAGGACCTCCGGGTGCGGGTCATGGCTGGAAGGCCATCGTGCGCTGGATGAGCTGCGAGGACTGGCGGACGAGCAGGTCGGCGAACGCGGCGCGCGCCAGGTGGGCGAGCACCTCGGCCACGGGGCCGCCCGGGTCGGCGGGGACCGTGCGCCGCTCGAGCGCGTCGAGGACGAAGCAGGCGCCCGAGGTCGTGTCGAGCAGGTGCTCCTCGAAGAACACGTCGACGAACTCCGACACCCACACGCCCTCCGCCTCGGGGTCGGCGGTGAGCCGCGCGAGCGCGATGTCGGGCCCGCCGCAGCGGTGCACGATGCGCTCGACGTAGTTGCCGGTGGCCTCCTGCAGCAGGAGGTCGAACAGCTGACGCAGGTAGGGCTCCATCACGCACCGTCCCGTCGGGCCCGTGCCTCGGCGACCTCGGCGAACAGCTCGTCGACGGCCTGCACCCCGCCCTCGTCGCCGGCGGACGCGAACAGGCCGCGAGCGCGGTCGAGCCGCTCGGTCGCGTCGTCGAGCACGCCGAGGTGGCCGAGCGCGTTGGCCTGGTTGGTGAGGATCCGCGCGACGCCGACGGGGTCGACCGCCTCGTCTCGGTAGGAGAGGACCTCCTCGTAGAGCTGCACCGCCTCGTCGAGGTTGCTCTCCTGGTGGGCGCTCGGCAGGTACTGCAGCGCGTTCGCGAGGTTGACCTGGGTGGTCGCCCAGGCGCCGGGGTGGGTCTGCGGGGTGAAGACGCGCAGCGCCGCGCGCAGCGAGGTCACCGCGACCCCGAGCCGGATCCGGTCGCCGTCGTCGCCCATCGGCATCATCAGATAGGCCAGCGCGAGCTGCTGGTTGATGACGGCGAACAGCTCGGGATGGGTGTCCTCGCGCAGCACCTTCACCGCCTCGGTGAGGTCGGCGACCACCGCGAGCAGCGCTCCCTTGTTGTCGCCCGCGAGCTCCTGGCGGGCCAGGGCGCGCGCCACCTGCAGCTCCGCGCGCAGCTCGGTCGGCGCCGACAGCGGCAGCGCCCTGATCGCGGAGTCGGCCTCGGTGGCTGCGGCGACCGGGTCGCCGAGACCCTCGCGGAGGATCTCGGACCGGGTGAGCCGCAGCGACGCCGACAGCAGCGGCGCACCGCCGTCGGACGCGAGACCGGCCGCGGCGTCGAGCTCCTGGCTCGCGCCGGCGACGTCGCCCTGCTCGAGCGCCCAGGCCGCACGTGCGCTGCCGATGGTCGCTGCGACCTCGCCGGTCGCCTCGTCGGTGGCCGGCGGCTCGTCGAGCATCCCGACGCTGAACGCGGCGGTGCGCGCGAGCGCTCCGAGCTCGCCCGACGTCCGCGCGACGAGGTCTGCCCACGCCTCGTCGCCGCCGACGAGGACCGTGCGGTTGTAGCGCGCGACGTCGTCGTCGCCCTCGACCGCGGCCGCCGCGCCCTCGACGTCGCCGTCGAGGGCCAGACGCACGTGCGCCAGCGCCGCGGGCCACTCGGCGGGCTCCGTGCCCACGGCGAGCCCCGCCGCGGTCTCGGCCGATCCGGGACCGTCGGGCACCAGGAGCATGCCCGCGGGCCACGGGAGGGCGCCGAGCGGCTGGGGGCGAGGGACGTTCAGGGTCACTGGACTCCTCGGTCGTCGTCGTCGACGGGACGGTGGTCGATGCGGTGCGGCGGGAGGAACTCGGACGGGTCACGGGTGACGAGGCGCGGGATGCACCGCCGAGCGTTGTGCTCGATGATCCGGGCCGACTGCTGCGCCCGCCGCTCGTCGTGCTCGTCGGCGACCTTGCGGCGTACGGCGCCGCTCGCGAGCACGACGTCCAGGTACACCACCCAGCGCCCGTTCTCCTGGACGACGACGGCGTCGGCGGACATCGCCTCCTCCACGTAGGGCCGGGCCTGCCGCTGCTCGGTCATCGCACGTCCGCCTCGATGGCGTCCGCGATGCGCTCGACGGCCGCCTCGACGGCGGGGGACAGCGGCGCTCCCACATCGAAGGTCTCACCCTCGACCAGGTAGACGGTGACGTCGTCCGGGTACTCGTCCTTGAGCAGCCACTGGGCGAAACCGAGCGCCTGGTCCCAGCTGAACCGGTGCAGGTTCCCCTCGGGCGGGGTGAGGTCGACGAGCTCGCTGCCCGGAACCCGGTGCACGACGCCGGGCTCGACCCCGATCTTCGACGCGTCGACGAGGATCACCCGGCGTACGCCGCGCATCGCGAAGGCGACGTCCATCCCCGCCGTGCCGCCGTCGACGAGGCGCACGCCCGGCGGCAGGTCGCGGTCGGCGAGCACGCGCACGAGCACCGGCCCCGCGGCGTCGTCGCCGCGCAGCAGGTTGCCGCAGCCGACGACGAGCGTGTCGGTGGCGGGCGGCTCGAGCACCTGGCCTCCTCCGGGGTGAGAGGGACCCCGGCACCAGCGTGCCGGGGTCCCTCGTCGTGCGTGGGGCGAACCGCCGAGATCAACCGCCGCCCATGCGGAACTGGGCGAGCTCCTTGCCGGTCTTCCCGTCGTACGCGTGGACCGTGCACACCAGGCAGGAGTCGTAGGAGTGCGCCACCTGGGCCAGCTCGACCGGGAAGTCGGGGTTCTCGACGGGTGCGCCGATGAACGCCTTCTCCATGGGGCCGTGGTTCTCGGCGCCGTCGCGCGGGCCGATGTTCCAGGCGGTAGGGGTGATCACCTGGTAGTTGGCGATCTTCCCGTCCTCGATGACGATCCAGTCCGAGAGGGCACCGCGCGCCGCCTCGGTGGAGCCGAAGCCCTTGCCCGACTGCGGCTCGGCCGGCTTCTTGTAGAAGTCGTCGTGCAGGTCGATCTCGGCCAGCCACCGCTTGGCGTTCTTGAAGTACTTGGCCTCCTCGTGCATGCGCGCGAGCACGCGCGTCATGACGTTGACGCCGGCCTTGGCGATCATGTCCGCGACGAAGCCGTCGGAGTCCTGGTGGGGCAGGGGGTCCGGGCGGTTGGCCATGATCTGGCGCGCGAGCGGACCGACCTCGAGCGGCACGTGGCCGAGGCCGGGGACGTCGTACCGCGGGGACTTCGCCCACGTGTACTTGCCCTGCTTGCGGCCCTCCTCGGGGTCGATCGGGTCGGTGACCCCGTCCCACGGGTGGCGCGAGCCCTCGCCGCGGAAGAACGAGTGCGTGATGTCCTCGCTGACGCGCAGGTGGTCGAAGTCGTAGTACTGGCCGCCCGCGTAGATGCCCGATCGGGACATGAGGGCGTCGTTGCGGCCCTCGACCGTCGGGTTCGTGTACAGCTCGGGGTTGAGGAAGGTGCCCGTCGCCAGGAAGTTGCCGTAGCCCTGGCCGTAGGTGTCCAGCCCAATCTGCTGCGCCCAGCGGGTGAAGAACGCGAGGTCGCTGTTGTGCTGCGACTCGTTCTCGTCGCACCAGGCGAGGAAGTCCTCCCAGGTCTTGATCTCGAGGTAGCGGTCGACCGAGCAGCCGAGCCAGTCGGCCTCGAGCCACTCGCGCGCCCAGTGGTCGAGGATCGCGTGCGAGCGCGTGACGTCGGACAGCGTCGGCGCGCTCATCACCCCGCCCGGGATCATGAACGACGAGTGCGGCCACTGCCCGCCGAAGATCGCGTAGACCTCGACCGGCAGCTGGGAGAGCGTGACGCCCTTCTGGTAGCTGGTGCCGACGTACGGCGCGAAGCGGCGGGCCGCTTCCTCGTACATCGGCGCCCCGGCGTACTGCGCGGCCGTGAGGTCGGGCCCCATGATCGCGTAGAAGTAGCGCGGCACGCTCTGGAGCGTCTCCGTGATCTGGCCGAGGTTGCGCACGCGCGTGGCGTTCGGCGGCACGTAGGTGCCCCACGCGGTGTCGAGCGCGTAGCAGGCCTTGTACAGGTGGCTGCCCCCGCAGATGCCGCAGATGCGCGGCGTCATGATGAGGCCCGCCTGCGGGTCCTTGCCGCGCAGGATGATCTCGAAGCCGCGGAACATCGCGGCCTCGGTCCAGGCGTCGGTGACGACGCCGTCGGTGATCGTCACCCGGACGTCGAGGTCTCCCTCGACCTGCCCGAGCGGGCTGACGTTGAGGTCCATCGTGGTCATGCTCGTGCTTCTCCTCGCGAGTGGGCTCGGGCTCGTCAGACGACGAACATGTCCTTCTTGGACCAGTCGGGGGCGACCGCGCGGGACACGCTCGCGAGCGCCATGTAGGACGCGGGATCCATGCCCGTGGGCTCCTCGGCGGGGATGACGCCGGCGATCTTGCGCGTCTTGAAGACGGTGCCGACGGCGAGGTCGCCGTGCGGGTAGCCCGGTTCCGTGCAGCCGGTGCACGGCATGCCGGCGCGCGTCTTGGACGACTGCCGGTTCCACAGGATGCGGTTGCACGACGAGTGCGTCATCGGGCCGCGGCAGCCGTACTCGTAGAACAGGCATCCCGTACGGGTGCCCTGGCCGAAGCTCGGCGGGTCCTGCTTGTAGGCGTAGAACTGCACGCGGGTGCAGCCGGTCTGCGTGAAGGACGTGAAGAAGGTGCTCGGGCGCTGCAGCTCGTCGAGCGCGAGGTCGCCGACCCGGCCCGCGGCGAGCGCGACGAGGATCTGGCTGATCCAGTCGGGGTGCGCCGGGCAGCCCGGGATGTTGATCACGGGCAGCCCGAGGCGCGACACGAAGTCCGGGCCGAGGAAGCCGCCGCGCTTGCCGCCGCGGTCGAACTGCAGGCCGTGGGAGTCGCTCGGGTTCGGGGGCACGGCGGGCAGGCCGCCCCACGTCGCGCAGTCGCCGATGGCGACGACGATGCCGGCCTTGGGCGCGATCTCCTCGACCCACTCCTTCATCGGGCGGCCCGCGAACATGTCGAAGCGCCCGGAGCCCTCCGGCCCGAGGATGACCGACCCCTCGTAGACGAAGATGTCGATCTCCTTCTCGCCCTTGGCGTAGGACCAGAACAGGTCCTGGGCTACCTTGCCGATCTCCATCGACAGCGTCGGGTGGTACACGATCTCGAGGCCGTAGTCGACGATCAGGTCGACCACGGACGGCTCCGACGCGTTGATGAACGACATGGTGTTGCCGCTGCAGGCGCCGCCCTGGAACCACAGCACGGACGTCACGATGCCTCCTCGAGGCGGGTCGTGCCGACGGCCGGGGCCGTCGACGGGAGGGGGGTCGAGCAGGGCGGCGTCACGCGGACGCCTGGGGGCTCGCGGGAGCCGTCTGTGCGGACTGCGACGTACCGAAGAACTTCGCGAACTCGATGAGGAACGCGAGCGTCTCCTGGACCCGGGGGTCCTTGAGCTCGCGCAGCAGGGCGAAGACGCCGCCCACCTCGGCCGTGCGGCCGCGGGTCGCCTCGTCGGCGTGCATCGCGGCCTCGCCGAGGCGGCCGATGATGTCGACGATCTCGGGCTGGAGGATCTTCGAGTCGAGGAACTCGGTGATGACCTCGCTGCGGGCCGCGAGCGGCTGCGCGAGCGGGGCGATGTCGGCGAGGGCGCCCACCGCGGTGGTGAGGCGCTGGCCGCCGGTGGTCTCCCCGAGCGGGCCGCGCGCCTGCAGCACCATCGAGTTGACGTTGTCGACGATCTCGGGACCGCGGGCGAGCAGCGCCGTCCCCATCGTCGTGAGGGCCGCCAGGGTGGGCGCGTTGGCGACCAGCATGGCGAGCGAGCTGCGGATCTCGGGATCCCGGAGCAGCTGGGCGAGGTCGTCGGTCTCCGGCGTTGCCGGCGCGTCCTGTCCCAGGGTCATGCGGCCACCTCCGCTGTACGTGGTGCGCGGTCCGAGGGGGTGCCTCGTGGTCGGACCATAGCGACCGCTCCACGGCCCGGTGGGCATTTCACGCAGTCGTGGTGTGAACAATTGCTGTGAAGATCCAGATCGCGAGATCCCTTGCGGTACAAGGTAAGGCGAGGCTTACCTTGATGCGGAAATGCAATGCCGGAAACGTGATTCCGACGTCGTGCGCGTCGGCGTCGTCAGCCGATGCGGGGGTCGCTCACGCGCTCGCGGATCGCGGCCGCGGCGGCGTCGTCGGGGGCGGCCTGCGCATCGAGCTCGGCGGCCACGCGGAGCGATGGGCGGAGAAGATCAAGAACCCGAGGGCCCTCGTCGAGCGGCTGGGGCTCGACGGCACCAAGAAGGTGGCCGTCGTCGGGAAGCTCGACGCCGACCTCC